>CADCOU010000141.1 GCA_902803155.1 uncultured Lachnospiraceae bacterium
GACATTGTCATTGAACCATACTCCGAACACCACAAGCAGTCCCGATACCGCACCGATGACGGCTGCGCCTGCACAGTCCGCAACATCACAGGGTGCGGTGATGGCGACCAGACCGGCCAGGGAGGCGTTCAGGCACATGGATACATCCGGCTTGCCGTATTTGATCCAGGTGAAGACCATACAGACCACGGTTGCCACAGAGGGAGCGACAGTGGTCGTCAGGAATACGGAGCCAAGAGTCGGGACATCCGTAGCCGCCGCGCCGTTGAATCCATACCAGCCAAGCCAGAGGATAAATACGCCGAGTGCTGCTATGACAAGGTTGTGACCGGGAAATTCATTGACTTTTGTCACCTTTCCGTTTTTGTCTTTTTCAAATTTCCCGATCCTGGGGCCCAGCATCCATGCTCCGATGAACGCGCAGATACCGCCGACCATGTGGATGCAGTTGGAGCCGGCATAATCGTGGAATCCCCATTGAACCAGGAATCCGCCGCCCCAGGTCCAGTGTGCTTCGATCGGATAGATGACCGCAGAGATCACGCCTGAATAGATACAGTAACTCAGGACCTTCGTCCGCTCTGCCATGGAGCCGGAGACGATCGTCGCCGTTGTCGCGCAGAATACCAGGTTGAATACGAATGCTGAATAATTGAATGAACCGTAATGAGTAAATACATCAAAGCTGAATCCGCCCGCAAAACCGCGCAGGATATTCTCTCCCAGCATCAGCGATGCGCCGCAGATAAACCACATGACCGTCCCGATGCAGAAATCCATCAGGTTCTTCATGATAATGTTTCCCGCGTTCTTTGCTCTGGTAAATCCGGCTTCGCACATCGCAAACCCGGCCTGCATCCAGAACACCAGGGCGGCACCGGCCAGAAACCACACCGCAAAGATCTCTCCGTCAAGCGTCTGCATAATTTCCATTATTTCTTTTGCCATAACCTTCTCCTTAACTGAAAAAAGACCTCCGCCGCGCTTTCCACGCCATTGTGGAGATCTTCTTTCCCGATATAACTTTCCTCCTTAAATAAGACAGCTCTCCCACCGCGTATACCACGCCATTGTGGGAGAGCATAAAGGAGTTAGTAGTTCAGTTTCCGTCAATATACTGAGAACAGCAGCTTCCCGTAACTCGGGAACGGCCAGCACTTCTCCGAAGCGAGCATCTCCGCTTCGTCCACATGCTTCCTCAGGTGATCCATCTTCGGGATCACATCGTCCCGGATCACTTCCGACATCCTGATGACGTCGTCATAGCCCTTCAGGTCTTCCAGTGCTTTCTCCAGATCCTTCACCCTCTCAAGGATGTAATCCGTAAGCTCCGAGAGCCGCTCCATCGTGGATATCTCGTAGTTGCACTTCACCTTGCTGCTGACTGACTGCATCATGGAGGTCGCTGTCGCCAGACCGTACAGGTATTCCTCGATCGCAGGCAGGTAGTTCTTCCTGACCATGTCCACCATGGTGTGGCCTTCGATGTTGACGGTCTTGCAGTAGTTGTCCAGCATGATCTCACATCTGGACTGCAGCTCCGTCTCTGTGAATACCTTGTGGGCAGTCAGCATCTCCACATTCTTCTGATCCAGGAGATGCGGCATGGCATCCGGAGTCGTGCGCAGGTTCGAGAGACCTCTTACCTCTGTCGCTTCCTTCACCCATTCCTCACCATATCCGTTCCCGTTGAACAGGATCCTCTCATGCTTCTTGATCGTCTCTTTGATCAGCGCATGCAGCTCACTCTCAAAGTCGGCCGCTCCTTCCAGCCTGTCCGCATACTGCCTCAGGCTCTCCGCTACCGCGGCGTTCAGCATGATGTTGCAGCACGCGATGCTGTTGGAAGATCCCAGGGAGCGGAACTCGAACTTGTTGCCGGTGAATGCAAACGGGGAAGTCCTGTTCCGGTCTGTCGTATCCCTTGAGAATCTCGGAAGCGTATGTACGCCGAGCTTCATGATGACCTTCTCCGTACCCTGGTATGGCGTATCATTCTTGATCGCATCCAGGATCGCGGTCAGCTCATCCCCGAGGAAAATGGAGATGATCGCAGGCGGAGCTTCGTTCGCGCCGAGACGGTGGTCATTTCCCGCAGTCGCCACGGAGAGTCTCAAAAGGTCCTGATAGTCGTCCACTGCCTGAATGACGGCGCACAGGAAC
>CADCOU010000142.1 GCA_902803155.1 uncultured Lachnospiraceae bacterium
CATCCTGTCGGTCATCATGGTTACGATGTCCTACCAGATGCCGGTGAACGGAGGGATCATCCGCGGAGGCGGGGACATCCGTTACGCTACCATCCTGGATCTGGTGAGCATCTGGTGCATTGTCATCCCTGTTTCCTGGCTGATGGCATTTGTATTTCACGCATCCCCGGTCACGGTGGTGTGGTGCCTGAATGCAGACCAGATATTCAAGGCGGTGCCTGCATTTCTGAAATGCAACTTCGGGCATTGGGCAAAGAAACTGAGCGGGTAACCTTGTTTTCATGTATAATAGTTACGGATACAGTTATTATTCTCAAAAAGGAGGAATTCTATGGCAGTCAATCGTTTTGTATTGAACGGAATATCGTATCACGGACACGGTGCCATTAAAGAGATACCAGGTCTTCTGAAGGCCAGGGGACTTACGAAAGCGTTTGTAGCTTCCGATCCGGACCTGGTGAAGTTCGGCGTGACGAAGAAGGTCACGGACCTTCTGGAGGAAGCCGGGATCGCCTATACGGTCTACAGTGATATCAAACCGAACCCAACGATCCAGAATGTGCAGAACGGAGTAGCTGCTTACAAGGAATCCGGCGCGGACTGCATGATTACCATCGGCGGCGGTTCCTCCATGGATACCGGCAAGGGCATCGGGATCATCATCAATAATCCGGAGTATGCGGATGTCCGTTCCCTGGAAGGCGTAGCGCCTACGAAGAAGCGCACGGTCTTCACGATCGCTGTTCCCACCACGGGCGGCACCGGCGCGGAATCGACCATCAACTATGTCATCACGGATGTTGAGAAAAAGCGCAAATTCGTGTGTGTCGACCCCAACGATATCCCAGACATCGCAGTCGTGGACCCGGATATGATGTCCACCATGCCGAAGGGCCTGACCGCTTCCACCGGAATGGACGCTCTGACGCATGCGATCGAAGGATATACCACAGCTGCCGCATGGGAGCTCTCTGACGTCCTCAACCTGAAGTCCATCCAGCTGATCGCAAAGAATCTCCGCAAGGCAGTGGAGAACGATCCGGACGGACGTGAGGGCATGGCGCTTGCCCAGTACGTTACCGCAATGGCATATTCCAACGTCGGACTCGGCATCGCTCATTCCATGGCACATACGCTCGGCGCCGTCTATGACACGCCGCATGGAGTCGCCTGCGCCATGATGCTCCCCATCGTCATGGAGTTCAACCAGGATTATACCGGCGAAAAGTTCAAAGACATCGCGGAAGCATTCGGCGTGGATACCGCCGGAATGGATCAGGCCGCTTACCGGAAGGCTGCGATCGACGCAGTCCGCAAGCTGTCTGTGGATGTGGGCATCCCGACAAAGCTGGAGAAGCTGAAAGAAGAAGACCTCCCGTTCCTCTGCGAGTCTGCGGCGGCAGACGCATGCGCGCCCGGCAACCCAAGGCAGGCATCCCTCGAGGAATTTGAAGCGATGTTCCGTCAGCTGATGTAAGTTTTCTCTGATGCACTTCCTCTTCAGACAGATTTTCGCCTTTAGAGAAATCTTCGTTCTATAAGAGTTCTATGAGAGAGATTCCCTCTGCAGGTCTGCAGAGGGAACTCTTCATTGACATGCGGCGGAGGCAATGCTATAGTTTTTGTACATTTTGATAGAGGTTGCGCGTCTTATGAGTAGGCTGCCGGATGTGCCCGTACACAGGGGAAGGCTGGTGAAAGGAAGAAGCGCCGAAGGTTTGCCGCGATCGGGAGCGGTCAGGCCTGGGGGCAGGTCGAACAGGCTTGCAACTGTCATCATGCACGTGATGGAGCGCTATTTTCGCCATGTACATGATGGAGCGCTATCTCCATAGACGGATCGGCTCAGGTTGCTGTGCCGTGACAGCATATGGGCGGGCGCTGAAAAGCCGGCTCATTTTATTTATGATTGTGAAAGCGCGCTGCGCGGAAGGAGGTTCCATATGGCTATTTTCAAGGGTGCCGGAGTTGCGATCGTGACACCGATGAATGCGGATGACAGTGTGAATTTTGATAAGCTGAGGGAACTGATCGATGAGCAGATCGCCGGAGGAACAGATGCGATCATCATCTGCGGGACGACCGGCGAGTCAGCTACCCTGACCGTGGAAGAGCATCTGGAAACCATCAAGGCATGTATCGACCATGTCAACCACAGGGTCCCCGTCATCGCCGGAACCGGCTCGAACTGTACCAGGGATGCGGTTGCGATGTCAAAGGAAGCGGAAAGCTATGGAGCGGACGGGCTGCTGTGCGTCACCCCGTACTATAACAAGGCGACGCAGAAGGGACTGATTGCGCATTACACCGCTATCTCGGAGGCGGTTCATATCCCGGTTATTGTCTATAATGTTCCGAGCCGCACCGGCTGCAACATCCTGCCGGAAACGATCACATACCTTGCGAAGAATACAGAGAACATCCGTGCCGTCAAAGAGGCAAGCGGCAATATCTCACAGATCGCGAAGCTGAAAGCGCTGGCAGGAGACAGCATCGACATCTATTCCGGAAATGACGACCAGATCGTTCCGATCCTCTCGGTAGGCGGCATCGGAATCATCTCTGTCCTGTCCAATGTCGCGCCGCGCCAGACACACGATATCTGCCAGGCATGGTTCGACGGCGATACGGCAAAGGCCGCGAAGCTGCAGCTGGAAGCGATCGACATGATCGAAGCCCTGTTCTGCGAGGTCAATCCGATCCCGGTCAAGACTGCCATGAACCTCATGGGCAAGGAGGTCGGTCCGCTGAGGATGCCGATGAGTGAGATGGAGCCGAAGAATGTCGAGAGACTGAAGAAGTCCATGAAGGCTTACGGGATCCTGTAATCTTTGAACAGATTGGAGAATAACAATGACGAAGATACTTCTGGTCGGCTGCAATGGCCGGATGGGAAAGGTTATAACAGAACTTGCCGCGGCGGATGCGGATGCTGAGATCACTGCCGGCGTAGACGTGGCGGGAGAAAGCTGCGGGAAGTACCCGGTTTCTGCTTCCTTTGACGACGTCAGCGCGGACGTGGACGTGATCGTGGACTTCAGCTCCCCGGTGGTCTTTGATAAGATGCTCGACTATGCACTCGGAAAAAAACTGCCGGTCGTGGTATGTACGACGGGCCTGTCGGAGACACAGATCGCCCGTCTGGATGAGGCGTCGAAGGAGATCGCAGTGCTTCGGTCCGCAAATATGTCGCTGGGGATCAACCTGCTGATCAAACTGGTCAAAGAAGCAACGCAGACACTGTCAAAAGCGGGATTTGATATCGAGATCGTGGAGCGCCACCATAACCAGAAGA
>CADCOU010000143.1 GCA_902803155.1 uncultured Lachnospiraceae bacterium
ATTCATCGCATTTTCTATTCTGATAAGTTTGCCGGCGTACCATCTTCCGGGTTATCCCTTTCCGGTGTTTCCCTTTCTGATGATGCGGTTACTATAAAACCGTTATCTTGAATAAAGATTGAAAGAAAAAAGTTTTTGCATCTGATTTTCGTTGAGTTCAGATTGTGTCCGCCTTCCGTTTTTTGTAAAGTAGAAACAGAAATTATCCGTAATAAATATGAGGTTGGTATGATACAGCAAAGTTTAAACGGTATATGGAGCATGACGGATGATTCCGGGCTTTCAGTTCAGGGGACCATTCCCGGATCGGTGTATTCCTTCCTGCTGGATGCAGGAAAGATGGAAGACCCTTATTACCGTGACAATGAGCCGGATGCCCTCCGTCTCATGGAGCAGGACTATACCTTTTCAAGAATCTTCGAGACAGACGGGGAACTTCTCTCCTGTCCTCACATAATTCTCCGGTTTGACGGGATCGATACGCTCTCGGAGATCCGTCTAAACGGGATCCTCCTGGGCGAAACGGACAATATGCATCTTGCCTGGGAATATGATGTGAAGGATCTGCTCCGGGAAGGGACCAATACGCTGGAGGTCCGGATCCTCTCCCCGACGAAGTACATTGCCGAAAAGGATAAAGAATACCATCTGGGCGGATCGCGCGAATCCATGCGTGGCTTTCCTCACCTTCGCAAGGCCCACTGCATGTTCGGCTGGGACTGGGGTCCCAGGCTGCCGGACGGAGGGATCTGGAAGGATGTCACATTGCTTGGCTGGGAGGATTCCCGGATCGAAGATGTGCGCATCCGGCAGGTGCACCGTCTGAAGGCAGGATGCGTGAATGCCGGCTCTTTCGGCACGGGTCACGATGTCCTTACGGAAGCATCCGGAAACCAACAGCATGCGAAAGCTTCTTTCACAGAAGGAATCTGCGTGGACCTGACGGTGGATGTTCAGCAGACCGGCAGCCTTCCGGTCTCCATCACGCTCATCACTCCGGACGGGGAGCGGCGGGATATGGAGAATGGTATTCCGCTGCGAATTGATGGCCCGCTCCTGTGGTGGCCGAACGGGCTGGGGGATCAGCCGCTGTATGAGGTGCAGGTCTGCCTGTTGAAACCCGGCGAAAGCTCCCTGGCAGACTGCAGCTGCGGTCCTGATTTGGAAATTGTTGAACAGATAACCCGCCGTATCGGTCTGCGCACCATAACCATGCGCAGGAATCCGGACCGGTGGGGTGAGACTTTCGCGATGGAGGCAAACGGCCAGACTGTATTCTCCATGGGGGCGGACTATATCCCGGAAGACAATATCCTCTCCCGGATCACCAGGGAGAGAACACGGAAGCTCCTGACTGTATGCAGGGATTCTCATTTCAATGTGATCCGCGTGTGGGGCGGCGGTTTCTACCCTGCAGACTGGTTCTACGATCTCTGCGATGAGATGGGGCTTGTGATCTGGCAGGACTTCATGTTCTCCTGCGCCAACTACCGGCTGACGGATGAATTCATCTCGAACATTCGTGAGGAGGTCCGCCAAAATGTGCGGCGGATCCGCCATCACGCCTGCCTCGGACTGTGGTGCGGGAATAATGAGATGGAGCAGTTTGCGCTGCAGAAAGAGTATGATGGAGATGACGTCACCACTGCCGACTACCTGGTCCAGAATGAAGTCATCATCCCGGAGATCCTGAAAGAGGAAGACCCGTATACCTTCTACTGGCCCTCCTCTCCCTCTTCCGGGGGGAGCTATGACCATCCGGCCGATCCGGACAGGGGAGACGTTCATTACTGGGATGTCTGGCACGCAGGAGCTCCGTTTACCGCTTACCGGAAGTATCATTTCCGATATCTGTCGGAGTTCGGCTTTCAGTCCTTCCCCTGCATGGAGACGGTTAAAAGCTTTACAGAGGAGGGGGACCGGAACATCTTCTCCTATGTGATGGAAATGCATCAGAGAAACAGCGGCGCCAACGGGAAGATCCTGCAGTATCTCTCTCAGACCTACCTGTATCCGGCAAGCTTTGAGACTCTCCTGTACGCATCCCAGATGCTGCAGGCGGACGCGATCCGCTGCGGTGTGGAACATCTGCGCCGGAACCGAAGTGATGACAGGTGCATGGGTGCGGTCTACTGGCAGCTGAATGATATCTGGCCGGTGGCATCCTGGTCGTCGGTGGACTATTATCAGAGATGGAAAGCCCTTCAGTATGCCGCGGCGCGCTTCTTCGCACCTGTGCTTCTCAGCTGCGAAGAAGAAAGCGAGGTCTCCGCAGGCAGAACCTGTATCAGTGAGCCTGCTCCTGTTGTGAGCCGTGCCAGGCTGAACGTCTCCAATGA
>CADCOU010000144.1 GCA_902803155.1 uncultured Lachnospiraceae bacterium
TCAAAAAACTTGTTTTTTGCACTTCATTCTGCTACTATGGTACTAAGTGTATTATTGTAACCTTATGTAGTAATCTTTTGTTACAGGGGAATTAAGGGGGACAAGCAGATGAGAAGAAATACAAAGACCATCGTGGTGTCAGCAGTTCTTGCCGCACTTGCAGGTCTTGCGGTTACCGGATGCGGACAGGCGCGCCCTGAGAACGGGACAGAACGTTCCAGCGAGCCGGCGAGTACGGTTACGGCTGTTACAGAAGCGGTGATTATCATTCAGACAGAGGCGCCGGTCGTTGAGACGGAACCGGAAACCGAACCGCAGACCCAGCCGGTGACAGAGCTTCAGACTGAACCGCAGACCCAGCCTGAGACAACTCCGCCGACCGAAGCAGCCCTGACGGCGGATGAGGAACTGGCTCAGGAGTACGGATACGATGACTGGACCACGATGTATGCGAATGCAGACATTAACATCAGGGAAACTCCGACTACCGATACCCAGGACAATATCGTTTCAAGCTATGACAGAGGCGAAGAAGTCGTGGTCACAGGTGAAACGGTGAATTGGTATAAGGTATACAAGGAGTATGATCCGGTCAGCGAAGTGAGCGAACTGGTTGGTTTTGTCAAGAAGGAATTTATGTCTCCTTCCTATGAAGAAGCGATGACCGAAAGGTCTGAAGCACCTGCTCCGGCGCAGACACCTGAGACTGCTGCTCCGCAGACCGTGACTCCGGAGACATCTGCTCCGGCGGAGACTGCGCAGGCAACTCCGGAGACATCTGCTCCGGCGGCACCGGCTGCAAGCACTGCTTCCGGACCGACCGTCACGCTCAATACAGATGCAAATATCCGTTCGGAAGCATATGAAACGGCAAGCGTTGTCGGAGTAGTTACCAAGGGTACGAGCGTAACACAGATCGGATCTTCAGACGGATGGGTTCAGATCGATTACAATGGGACGCAGGGTTATGTAAAGGCTTCCTTCGTCGGATAAAACGCTGAAAAACGGAGTATATAATATATCAGGGGTTATTATGATGATGAAAAAGAAGATCATCTTGTGTATTTCTTTTGCCGTCGCCGTATGCGCAGCGGCCTCGGGCTGCGGAATGAGCCGGGGAGGATCGGAAGTGGTTGTGGAGAGCGAAACGGAAGCTCAGACACAGCCGGCGACTCCTGCCGCGGTTGTTGAGAGCGAGACAGAAACCGAGACGCCAAAACTGATCACTTCCGTCGAGTACACCTCCAAAGACGGGACTGTGAAGATCACTCTGCCGGACAATACCTGGAAGGTTACGCAGGATGCGGATGAGATGCGCGTGTTCTCCTCCGGAAGTGACGCGATGATCAATATCGTGCATGCCAGTACGGATTCCGCCATGAAGACACTGTCTGTCCAGACGACCAGGGAAGATCTGGAAGCGGCTCTGACAAAGCAGTATTCGGATACCAATGCATATGATATCCAGAGTTTTGAAAAGAACACGATCGGAACAGTAAATACATACCGTTATGTTGTCAAGTACAATGCTGCTGCCCGTATGTGGGCATATTCCGTGACGTACGGCATCGTAGCGCCTGATCAGGCATATGTGATCACAGGTACGGTCACAGATGACAACAGTACGCTTCTGAAAGCAGTTGAGGATTCAGTCGACAGCTTTACTGTACTGAAGGACGAGGAACTCCGGAATGTTACCGGAGCTGTTGTTCCGGGAACCACGACCAGCGAGACAAATGCTTCGATGACATCAGCCCAGGAGAGTACGACTCTGAAAGCGTACGGAGCTGCGACGACTCTGTATTCCAACGATACGGTCAATGTACGGTCCGGGCCGGGAACGGACACGGATATCGTAGGCGGTTTCGGTCCGGGCGACCCCGTTATGGTCATCGGCGAGACAAACGGCTGGTATCAGGTAAGCGTGAACGGGCAGACAGGTTATGTCCGTAAGGATTTTCTTACATCCAGCCCGTCAGCTGCAACTCAACAGCAGCAGGTGACAACAAGCGATGAGGCAAATGGCGAGAGCGCGACTGCGTACAATTACGGATCGGCAGTAACCATGTATGCGACGGACGGCGTCAATGTCAGATCACAGCCCAGTACGGGTTCGGATATCAACGGCACACTGGGAAGCGGTACTTCTGTAACAGTAGTCGGCGAGACTGATAACTGGTATATTGTGTCAACCGGATCCGGAACCGGATATATTTCCAAGAGTTATCTGAGTTCCACTGCTCCGGCTCAGACAGGCGGTGATACGGGTAATAACGGCGGAGGCGGCTCCTCTTCCACAACATCGACTCCCAGTTCCGGATCACTGACCGGAACTGTTACAGGGTCTACAGCGGATACCATTACGATTGCAGGAGACGACGGAAACAGTTATACGATCTATACCGGTGAGGCTGATATTACTACGACTTCCGGATTGTATTCCGGGCTTTATGTCAATGTTGCATATTCAAAGAATGCGGACGGTTCGCTGAGCGCTTCCTATGTCAGCGGCTGAGACAGATTATTCCGCGTTTGTGAATTAAGGAATCCGGAACAGGACAGAAAGCTGCATGAATAAATGCAGCTTTTTCCGGACCATCACACTTTCACAGTGCACAACGTTAAAACTGCAGAGAATGAGGCAATCTATTATGAGTAAATCTGTAAGAACACCTTCGGTTGATGATTTGTGTGATGCGATTCTTTCCCTGAAGACCAGGGATGAGTGTTACCGGTTTTTTGAGGATGTATGCACGGTCAATGAACTGACAAGTCTGTCGCAGCGCTTTGCGGTTGCAAAGATGCTGACGGAGAAAAAGACTTATCTGGAGATCGCGCAGGAGACCGGCGCGTCGACAGCTACGATCAGCAGAGTGAACCGTGCCCTGATCTATGGAAGTGACGGATACACCATGGTTCTGGACCGCCTTGCAGAAAAGAACTGAAACCGGTTGAGAAACTCTCGTTTTCCGGACAGGATCTCATATCGGAACTGTATCAGAAAAACAAACACCTGAATGAACATATGGGTTCATTCAGGTGTTTTAGACGGTTTAACGATCAGACAGTATCAGTGTTCCGTATTATTCTGTTTCAGGAGAAACATCCTTTTTCTTCTTTCGGGATGCCCTGTCCTGCGAGGATGCGTCCGAGGAAAAGTAACGGTCGATCAGTTTCTCGATCAGCATCTTGCGGACAAAGACATCGAAAGCGAGCATGTTGATCATCGAGAGAACGCGCAGGAATTCCCGTTCTTCACCCTTCGAATCCGAGAAATAATCAGCGGCGTCATCGACCATGTCGTTTACTTCCTCACGGAAGTTTTCCTGACGGTCTCTGTCCATCCGGATGACCTCCGCGTACAGGTCAGCGACAGAGCGGCCGGATCCTGCGTGGAAGTATCTCTCTCCGATCGGCTCCAGGATGGACTGGATATCCTGAAGAGACAGGATACCTTTATAATAATAGATGAAGATAAGGAGCATGATATGCTCTTTGCTGTATTTCTTTTTTTCCGGAGGCGGAAGAAGGTTGTTCTTCGCGTAATTATTTATCATCGTCTTGGTAAGGATCTTATCCTCCGAATAGCGGCGCGACTGCTTCAGGTGCTCATCCATATAGGTGGTCACCTGATCCATATAGAGATCGATGTTCGGAATATCAGACGGGTCGATCATATCGATCTTATCAACAGCATCGAGCAGATAGAGCAGAAGTTCCTGCCCATCCTGTCTGCCGCGGCGTGATTCATTCATATCATTGGAATTCTTTTTCGATGCCATAAAATATCACCTCACTGATGCTATTATATGGTTTTAAAAACGATCTGGCAAGAAGAAAGGTTTTACAGGACGGAGCGATTAACATGAGAACGATGGAGTTTAAGATGGAGCGGGAAGGGCTTGTAAAGAAAGGCGACAGGATACATGTGTCGGAAGGGCGACTTCCTGAAACATGGTATTATACGATCGAGCCTGCGATAGCCATGAGCGCGAATTATACGAACAGGGAAAGACTCAGGGTGTTCGAGGGCACCGTGACGGAGGTGCGCACGGATCAGAGTGGATATACAGTTATTGCAGAATTCCCGGAATGAGCCATGGGGGACATCTGTAACGCGGAGGCATAACGGAGGTACAGCTTGAACATTTTACAGGGATTGAATCCTCAGCAGCAGGAAGCGGTGACGCATCTGGACGGCCCGCTTCTCATACTCGCAGGTGCGGGTTCCGGGAAGACAAGGGTCCTGACAAACCGGATCGCATGGCTGATCGGAGAGAAAGGGGTGGCGCCGTGGAATATCTGCGCGATCACTTTTACGAATAAGGCGGCAGGCGAGATGCGCGACAGGGTAGACCGGATGGTTGGCTTCGGAGCGGAGGCAGTACATGTAGCGACTTTCCATTCGACCTGCGTACGCATCCTGAGACAGTATATCGACCGGCTCGGGTATGACCGCAATTTTGATATCTATGATACAGATGATACAAAAAGCCTGATGAAGGATATCTGCAGGCATCTGGAGATCAATACCAAACTGTACCGGGAGAAAATGTTTCTCGCGCGGATTTCGCACCTGAAGGATGAACTGACCGGTCCGGAAGAATACCGCCGGGATGCCCTGGAATCGGCAGACCGGGAAATGCTGCTGACTGCTGATGTCTACGCAGAATACCAGAAGAGGCTTAAAAAGAGCAATTCGGTGGATTTTGATGATCTGATCGCACTGACGGTTCAGCTCTTCCGTGAGAATCCGGATGTACTGGAATACTATCAGAACAGATGGAAGTACCTGATGGTGGATGAGTATCAGGATACGAACAAGGCGCAGTTTGTGTTCATCGCGCTTCTTGCGAAGAAGTCCGGCAACCTGTGCGTGGTCGGTGATGATGACCAGTCGATCTACCGGTTCCGCGGGGCGGATATCGGGAATATCCTGAACTTTGAACAGATATTTCCGGATACGGAGGTCATCCGGCTGGAACAGAATTACCGGTCCACACAGAATATCCTCGATGCGGCAAACGGTGTGATCGAGAACAATGCTTCCAGAAGAAAGAAAAGGCTGTGGACAGATAACGGCACCGGCGACCCGGTCATAGTCCGGAGATTTGATGACGCACGGGCAGAAGCAAAGTATATTGTGGATGACCTGGGGAGAAAGAAGAGGCAGGGAATCTTTGATTATAAGGACAGCGCAGTTCTATACCGTACCAATGCCCAGTCCCGTGCGCTGGAGGAACAGCTTCTCTATGAGAATATCCCGTATACGATCATCGGAGGGACGAATTTCTATGCCAGGAAAGAGATCAAGGATATCCTGGCCTATCTGAAAACGATCGACAACAGCAGGGACGATATCGCCGTAAAGCGTATCATCAATATCCCGAAGCGGGGGATCGGAGCGACTTCGATCGGAAGGATCGACGGGTATGCACAGTCATCGGGAAGCAGTTTCTTTGATATCTGCCGGATGGCGGATAAGGTTCCGGGGATTGGACGGGGCGGTCTGAAGATCCGGGAGTTTGCCTCCTTCATAATGAACCTGCAGAGAGACGCGGAGACACAGATTCCGTCGGAAGTGATACGGAACGTCCTGGAGAAGACCGGCTATGCGGAGGACCTGCGTCAGGAGGGAACAGATGAGGCAGCGGACAGGATTGCCAATATCGAGGAACTGATCGGGAAGGCAATCTCCTATGAAGAAACAGCTGATCCGACCCTCAGAGGATTCCTGGAGGAGGTCGCACTGGTGGCGGATATCGATTCGTTCGACGGAGCAGACGACAGGACTGTTCTGATGACGCTTCATTCCGCGAAGGGCCTTGAGTTCCCCAACGTGTATCTGGCGGGGATGGACGACGGTCTTTTTCCGAGTTATCAGTCGACGATGTCCTCAGATGAATCCGATATGGAAGAAGAGCGCAGACTGTGCTACGTCGGCATCACAAGGGCAAAGGAACATCTGACACTTACAGGCGCCCGTATGCGTATGCTGCGCGGACAGATGGAATGGTTCCGCGAGTCCAGGTTCCTGGAGGAACTTCCGTCGGAAGTAATTGATACCCTGCAGGAGAAAACGCCTTCCAGAAGCCCCTTCTCTTCTTCTCCGAAACCCTGGCAGCTTCCGAAGAAGAAAGAACCTTCCGCCACACCGTTTTATCTTACGAAGGGGATGCCGCAGACTCCATCCGGTGACCTGGGGTATGAGACGGGAGATACTGTGAGACATGTGAAGTTCGGAACAGGCATCGTGAAGGCTATCCGGGACGGCGGAAGAGACAAAGAAGTAACGGTGGAATTTGAAAACTACGGGGTCAAAAAGATGTTTGCCGGATTTGCAAAACTGGTAAAGGTTTGATATACTTTGTTCAGTGAAAGGCAGAAGTCTGCATCACAAGAAAGGACGAGACCTGATATGATGAGAAGAGATGAACTGATCCAGGCACTGAGAGATCGTGACAATGCAAGACATAAGAATGCGGTTCTGTGGTGTCTTGCGATCATTGGAGCCATCGCTGCTATCGCTGCGATCGCTTACGCTGTATATCGCTATCTGACTCCGGATTATCTGGAAGATTTCGACGATGATTTTGATGATGATTTCGACGATTTCTTCGAAGATGAGGATGAAGAGGAAACCGGAGAAAAAGAAGAAGCCGGAGCGGCAGAAGAAGAGACTGAAGAAGCTCCTGCTGAGGAAGCCGATAAGGCTGAAGAAGAGTAACAGAACGGCTGAGAGCCGAAAAGCAGACCAGACAGGCTGCCGCGTGTGCGGCAGCCTTTATTCAGGTATCGGATGCCCTGTAAAGAACTCTCGTGGATCATACAGGATCTCAGAACGGATATGGTCAGCCGGAGCGGCTGCAGAGGAGGAAGATGAAAAAAGGAGATATTCTGGATGGCAGGATCATCCGGTGTGATTATCCGGGCAGAGGGATACTGCTCTCGGACGGAAAAGAGATAACCGTCAAAGGAGCCATGCCCGGACAAACGGTGCGCGTCAGGATCAAAAAGAAGAATTCTTCCAGATGTGAGGCGCAGCTTCTGGAGGTTCTGGACCGGGCAGACGACGAGATAGTGAGTGACTGCCCGCATTTTCCGGAATGCGGAGGCTGTCAGTTCCGCATGCTTCCCTGTGAAAAGCAGGCACACATGAAGTCCGAACAGATCCGCCGTCTGCTGGAAGGTTCCCTGACGGAGGCGCCGGACGGGTGGTACGAAGGGATCCGCATGTCGCCGGATACAGTCGGATACCGGAATAAGATGGAATTCACGTTCGGCGACGAATACAAAGACGGTCCAATGTCCCTGGGACTGCACAAGAAGGGCAGTTTCTATGACATTGTAAATGTTTCGGACTGCCGGATCGTGGATGAGGATATTCGGAAGATCCGTGCTGCTGTTCTGAAGATGGCCCGGGAAAGCGGGCTTCCCTATTACCACCGGCTTACACACAGAGGCTATTTCAGGCATCTGCTTGTGCGGAAAGCAAGAGCCACCGGACAGATCCTGGTGGACCTTGTCACGACGACACAGAGCGGAGGAGAAGAAACTTCCGGTTATGCGGCGGATAACGCGGTCGACAGTAAGCTGACAGAGGCCCTCGGCGCGCTTGAACTGGACGGAACGATCGCCGGCGTGCTGCATACCTGGAACGATTCCGTGGCAGATACGATACAGAGTGACCGGACAAAGCTTCTGACCGGAAACAGCCGGATCGAAGAGCAGCTGCTCGGACTCCGTTTCTATATCACTCCGTTCTCGTTTTTCCAGACCAACTCAGGAGGGGCGGAGGTTCTGTATGACACAGTACGGACCTACGTCGGGGATACGAATGATAAAGTGATCTTTGATCTGTACAGCGGCACGGGAACGATCGCCCAGATCCTGGCTCCGGTAGCCGGACATGTGACAGGGGTGGAGATCGTTCGCGAGGCGGTGGAGGCCGCGGCGGAAAATGCCGGGCAGAACGGACTTTCCAACTGTGATTTCCTGTGCGGTGATGTGCTGAAGGTGATTGATGATCTGAAGGAGAAGCCGGATCTGATCATTCTGGATCCTCCGCGTGAAGGAATACACCCGAAAGCAATGCCGAAGATCCTGCGGTTCGGAGTGGATACGATCATCTATATCTCATGTAAAGCGACAAGCCTGAAACAGGATCTGGCTGCCCTGCAGGCAGCCGGGTATCGGGTGAAAAGGTGCTGTACGGTAGACCTCTTCCCGGGAACCGTTCATGTGGAGACTGTCGCCCTTTTACAGAAACCGGGCAGCACCCGGCCGAAAGCAGATGCTCCTGATGGAATGTATATAGAAACTGACAGAATAATAATACGGTCAATTCAGCGCGGAGATGAGAAGGCGTATGCTGAGATGGCTAAAGACGGCAGCCTGACTGAAATCGGCTTTGATGCGCATTTTTCTGACTGGGCAGGAGACTGGATCAATGAGGCAATGGATCTTACTGAAAAAGATGATCCGAGAGCCGATTATATTCCGTGTACCATATTGCTCAAATCCTCAGGAGAAGTGATCGGAAACGTTGGATGCACTTATTATGAAGATACCGATAAAATAGGAATCTGCTATTTTATCGGTTCCGAATACAGAAGAAACGGATATGTAACCGAAGCGGTGAGGGCCTATGTTTCGTACTTTTTTGAACACTATGATGAAAATGAAATAATAGCCACTGTTAAAGATCAGAATATCCCTTCCTGGAAAACTGCTGAAAGGGCCGGGTTTAAACTGATCGAGACGAAGATGTATAAGGACATCAATGATGAGGAAGAGGAATTATACAGGTTTTATTCTGTTTTAAAATCACTTTGAGTGCGGCATTATAAGGAGGTTACACTATGAAACGAAGGATTCTGGTCATGATGTGTATTCTGACAATGGCAGCTTCCTCTATATTCACTTTGCAGGCGGAAGAGACGGAGCAGGCCGACGCCGGGAAGAAGAGCGAAGTGATGGATGCCCTTTTCGGCGAGGGCGGCGTTACTGACAAGCTTTTCGGAGAGGGGGGCGTGACAGACACACTTTTCGGCGAGGGCGGTGTGCTTGAGGATGCACTTCCGGAGGGAACGAGCATCGGAGGGATGGTCAGTACCCTGACAGATCAGCTGGGTAAAGCGGGCAGTGAGATAGCTGAAGTGGCTGGAGATACTCTCGGGCCCCTGCTTGGCCAGCTCCTGGGAGAAACTGACGAGTTTGGAGATCTTGACCTGGACCAGATTTTCGAACAGAGCCAGAATCTTGATAAAGCAGCGGAAGAATTTGTTCTGGAAATGAATGCAGATATTCTGGAAAACGGTGATGTACAGATCGTTGATCCCTGCTATATAGGCGGAGACGATATCGGCAGCGAAGAGTTTAAATACCTGTTCTATGGTATGCAGTATAATTATACGGAGGATGACTCACATCAGCTCCATCCCCTCTGCTGGAAAGAAGACCTGATTCTGCTGACTCTTCATACAGAAGAGGACGGAAGCTTTACCGTCCTGGACGCGCAGACTCCGGACGAGCAGAATTATGAGGCGTCGGTGGAGGAATTCTGCAGGCAGGTTGATCAGTCGCCGGAAGACTGCATGGACACGATCGAATTTGCGAAGGCATTTTTCCCCAACGCCCTGTCTGAATATATGAAAGAGCATCCGGAGATCACGGGGATCGAATATGAAGGAGCAGTCAGAACCGCAGAGGAACTGGAAATGATCAGTTTTGACAGTATAAGCGGGGACGATTCCCCCGAGACGGAAACGGAGGCTGACCGGTAAATCCTTTTTGCCTCAGCCGGTACTGCCGAAGTATTTCACGCACAGCATGGTGATGTCGTCAAACTGCGGCGCGCTGTCTGCGAACCGGTCCACCTCTGCATGTACATGCCGGATCAGCTCCGCAGGATTCGCATCGGGGATCTGATTCAGCGCTTCCGCCAGCCGGTTTTCACCGAACAGCTCTCCTGATGTGTTGGTCGCCTCTGTCACACCGTCCGTATAGACGAACACGCAGTCACCGGGGCTCATTTCAAACTCCCGGACATCGTATTTCGCTTTCTTGTTGACGCCGAGAAACATGTTGTGCTTGTACTTGAGAATTTCAAAATCTCCTTCCGAACGCCGGACACAGGGATTCTCATGCCCCGCGTTGCAGGCAACGCCTTTTCCGGTCGAAATCTCCAGCACCGCCAGCCATACCGTGACGAACATCATGGAAGCATTGTGCTCGCACAGCTGAAGATTCACACGTTCCAGCGCCTCTGCCGGTCCGCATCCGCTCGTCAGCTGGTTCTTGATCAGGCTCTTGGAAACCATCATGAACAGCGCGGCAGGGATATCCTTGTCTGATACGTCTGCGATCACCAGAGCCAGATGATCGCTGTCAACCAGGAAGAAATCGTAAAAATCACCGCCGACTTCCCTGGCAGGAGTCATGGAAGCATACAGGTCGAATTCCGTTCTGTCAGGGAAAGCCGGGAACGACGTCGGCAGCATGCTGGTCTGGATATCCGAAGCCAGTTTGAGCTTCTTGTCCAGCCGGTCCAGTTCCGAGATCATGGACACAATGCCCCGCATCTCACCTCCGGCCTCTTCTTTGTTCATGACCGTCCGGAGAAAAGTGTATGTATCTTCGCTGCCCGTCCGCATGCGGCAGTGTACGGTGAAGTGTACCTTCTTATCGGGATGCTCTGCGTTGTGCCTGTCAGCAGCCTCCTCCACCAGAGAAGACAGATAGCCCATGGTAGAGCGGCTCTCCGAATCCGAGAACATCAGGTATGTTCCTTCTTCAACACGGATCACATCGCCGCTTCGATGCAGCTCGCGGCGAAGGATCCTGAAGACTGTCTGAGGGTCTCCCTCAGCATCCAGGATCAGAGCACTCTGCGCGTTGTATGTACCGGCGGCAGCCATACTCATGAGATATGCCAGATATTCCCGGTTGTACAGCTCTGACTCTGTGTCCATGAAATGGAGAGAGATGCTCATGGAATAATACAGGAGAATTATGCCGGACACATAGCCCAGGATACCGATGTCATAAGGCGTAAAGAACTGTGTGCCGCTGGCCAGGGTTACTGACACAAGCATGGGGGAAATGCGGAGGAAACGGAGTTTCCTCTCTTTTTTGTCATAGTAACCGACAATAGCCGCGGATGAACAGAAATAGATATATTCAATTATGAAGATAACGTAAAGAAGCGGTCTGGGTTCAAACTTGTTTGTTGCGGAATAGGTAAAGAGTATGCCGGTAAACAGATTGATGACCAGCAGAAGCTCAATCACCGCGAATGGCAGAAAAACAAGCATGGATACAAAAGGACGGGGGCGTTTTCTGCGATAGAGCCTGCGGTATATGAAGAGAAGCCACAGGGAAATGATCACGGGGATGAGACACTCCCGCAGTGTTTTCGCGATGAATGCCGCGTCGTGACACCACGGAGCGGTCTGCATGTACATTGCGTTATGAATGAAAGGCAGCACGCAGATTGCCATGATACACAGGCAGAGTAACTGATAAATACGCACAGTAGGATTTGTACGCTTTTGAAAGTGCCTGGAAACAAGCACCAGAATTATCATGGCAAGAAATGCGGCCGCATCAACATAGCAGGATACGGCAGCTGCGTCAGTGATCGGTTTCATAGCGCGCCTCCATATCCAGCGGATGGTTGATTGCAAAGACATATATGCACACGAGCAGCAAAGAGTAAGTAAACGAAGCGTTGGTAATATCCCTGAACAGGATGTCTCCGATGACCTGGAAGATGATCAGTACGAACCCGAGAAAAGCCAGATAAGGATCGATCCGGTACGCTCTGATCAGCGAGAACAGGAGGTAGAAGATCAACGGTACATAAACCAGTTCGACAAAAGGTCCTGATCGAAATACATTGCCTTCTTCGATTGTAAAAATCCAGCCGGTATCCATGTTGAGCAGCAGAACGGCGGTAAACAGAAATAATGGAATCCCGTACAGCAGTCTTACTTTTCTGAACCGGGTACCGTCCTGATAAATGAGATTGTCCAGGTACAGTAAAAGCAGAAAGGCAAAAAACACAACTGCCCCATAGTAAACTGTATTGACCAGGAACATGATCACCGCTACATAGGAGAAGGGGCTGACTTCCAGTATGTAGGATAATACTGTTGCGGAAGACAGTACGATGTTGGTTATGACCATACCGAAGAACAGCCTTACGTTCATTCTGCCGAGTTTCCGGAACAGCGATCCGTACATCAGAATACCGATCATAAAGAGCAGGGAAGTAAGATTCATGATGATGCTGCCTGACGCACTGTCGGAATATAGTTTTTCCTTGATGATCCGGAAGGAAGCCGTCCTGGTGGTATGCCCGACAGGGTCTTTCACACGCATGGTGAAAAAATATGTCCCGTTCGGAAGATTCGTATAATCCACGGAACCAAGCTCAGTCCGGTTGACTGTGGTATCCGTTAGCTCAAAATTTTCCAGACGGTAGGAAATCTGCGGATCAAGCAGGGAAGAGGTGAATACGTACGGATGAAGCGTCAGTCTGCGCAGACGGCCCCGGAAGGTGAAGGTGCGGACACCGTCCGGGTAAAAACGTTCACCGTCAGCGTCTATGAAGGGCAGAGATATCTTAAGTTTGCTGAGATCTGTAAACGGCTTGTTCAGGTTTACTTTTACCACGCCTGCAGTGCCTGCGATATACAGATAACTGTCCGCAGTCAGCGCGCTGTATGAATTGGGCGTGGGAACACAGGGCATACCGCTGTGAATGCCGAAGAATACCGGGTCGATCTCTTTGTTTTCAAGAAGCTCTTGCTCCGGAACCACATAGATGCCGTTGCTGGACAGGACCCAGACATCTCCCATGCTGTTTTTGTACAGATCGTAGTTATTCGAATAGGGGAACTCCCGGATTGTCGTGATCTGATAGTCCGGCGTCATGTAAGCCAGAGAATTGCTGGTAATGATCCAGTATATGTCATTGTCTTTATCGGGCTTGATGCGCAGCACTATCTCAGATCCCAGTCCTTCGTCGACACCGACATGTTTTATTCCGTTTTCGGTAACAATAAAGATACCTCCGCCGTCGGAACCGAAAAACAGTTCATGGCTGAACCCCTCAGCCAGAGTGAGGATTTCCGTGTTGGTGAGTCCTGACTTTTCATCGTAGACGGCAGTGACACGATCCTCCCGGATGACATTCACGCCGCCCGAGGTCGTCGCGAGTATCGATCCGTCTTCACATTCACAGACCGTGCGTACGATATCAGAGGAAAGACCGTCCTCCTTTGTAAAACAGACTATTTCTCCCCGGCTGTAACGTATCAGGCCGAGGCTGCTGAACGTGGAGATCCATAGCCGGTCTCTGCTGTCCGGGATGATGGAACGGATACGCACGCCTTTCAGATACGCGATAAGGTCCGATGCAGCCACATCCTTTCCCGAAGCTGTTACGGCTCTGGACAGCGGGATGGAACGCACTGTTTCTTCGTCTTCCGCGACGATCAGGCCGGAATCGGTGCCGATAAACAGCTGCTGATCGTACATGCAGGTGGAATTGACGACTGTCTCGGGCAGTTTCAAACGTCCGAAGAGATCGGTAAACTGGTTGGGGACGATCTTCATGATTCCCTGATGTCTGGAAGTGAACCACAGATTGCCTTCATAGTCTGTCATCACATGGCATACGGCATTGTTCATGGGAACATTATCCAGCAGATGAAAGTCATCACCATCCAGAATACCGATGCCCTCTTTCGCGCAGATCCACAGATCATCATCCATCCATTCAAGACACTCGGGAGAAGACAGCGGGGCAATATCATGGACTGCTATATTGTCAAAGCCGTCGTCCGGGTTTCCGTAATAGACTTTGGAATCCGTAGAGCCAATATACAGGAAACCGGGATGTACCGGGTCGGGAAGGAGACAGCTGATATTTTTCACGCTGCACTCTTCAGAACTGATAAAAGACAGCAGGGCGCCGTCTTTCAGGGTGAACAGATCACCTCTGGTTGTATTGCCGTAAACCACATCGTTGCTGTCTGTGCGGAGTCCTATGACCAGCTGCCCCTCAATCCGCTTATCCGGTATCATGGAGACATTCAGATCGCTGTCAATGAAAGCGGCACCAACCGCACTGCCGATATAGATGATGCCATTCGAATCTTCCGTTATGGCGCGGACGCAGGCAGATTTCAGAGGGCCCTCACTGTCCATCTTCAGAAAATCACCGTCCGCCATGAGAAAGACACCGGAATCGTTGGTACCGATCCACAGGCGATCCTGGCTGTCGACAAACAGGCAGCGTACGTTCGAGATCCCTGTCGTGGAATCGATACGCTCAAACGAATTGCCGTCATGACGGATCAGACCTGCATAGCTGCCGATCCAGAGGAAGCCTTCACCGGTCTGCGCGATCGCGTTCGCTTCAGAGGTGGGCAGACCGCTTCTGTTATCATACAGAAACGAGGAAAAGTCCTCGTTTTCCGCGAACGGATCGACAGAGAGCGGGATATTCAGGTTCCCGGAAGCATTCAGCGCCCGGACCTCCTCCGCACAGACCTTTCTTCCGGTCCATCCGACTGTAATGAATACAGCAGCCAGAAGGCAGAAAAGTAATCTGATGCAGCTGCGTTTTGTATGCAGATCCATCACCATCAAGCAACCTCCAGTGGTCTCCGATTCGGCAGAAAATTCATAATAATTTTACCATAAAACAGTATGAATAACAAAAAATCATGCATAACGGCATAATTCCGGACAAAAACAAAAAGAGATTTTATTGTGGGCAGACAGTTCTTATGAGATAATTTGTTTATAATAAATGACCTTACGTTAAGTGATTTGCAATGCTGTGTGTGGGCTGCCGGGAAAATGACAGAAACAATGTTTGAGTAAGGAGGTTTCTGAGATGAGTATTGATCTGAATAAGATGCCGAAACTCGGTTTCGGGCTGATGCGTCTTCCGGAGAA
>CADCOU010000145.1 GCA_902803155.1 uncultured Lachnospiraceae bacterium
CCTGAGAACATTCCAGATCGGGACAGAGCAGGTCGAGCAGGAAGTGAAGCAGATCTTCCCGGACGCGCGGGTGGTGCGGATGGACAAAGACACCACGTCCGGCAGGGACGGCCAGCTGAAGGTGCTTGCCCCGTTCGCGTCCCATGAAGCGGACATCATGATTGGCACGCAGATGATCGTGAAGGGCCACGATTTTCCGGATGTGACACTGGTAGGGATCCTGATGGCTGATCTCTCGCTGAACATTCCCAGCTACCGGGCTGCGGAGCGTACGTTCCAGCTGCTTACGCAGGCTGCGGGAAGGGCGGGGAGATCACAGAGGAGAGGGATGGTTCTGTTCCAGACATATCAGCCCTCTCATTATGCCGTGCAGTGTGCTGCGGCCCAGGACTATGAAGCGTTTTACAGGCAGGAGATCGCTTTCAGGGAGATGGCGGGGTATCCGCCTGCCGGAAGTCTGGTTGCGATCCATATGAGCTGCCCGGATCAGGAGCATCTCTCGCTCGCCGGAGGCTATGTAAGACAGTTTCTGGAGAAGATCCTCAGGCAGACCCCGGTTCAGATACTCGGTCCGGTTCCCGAACCGATCGCGAGGATCTCCGATATCTGGCGGCAGGTCCTGTACCTGAAAGGAGGGACGTCCTCTCTCCTCCGTGCAGCGCGGAACCGTCTGGAGCGGTATATAGAGATCAATGACGGCTTCTCAAACGTAGAAGTGGTGTTTGATACGACGGATTAACAAAAGCATAAGATTTTTCGGAGGCAATATTTATGGCATTAAGACAGATCCGGATATATGGTGATGATATCCTCACCAAGAAATGCCGGGAAGTGAAGGAGATGACTCCCCGGCTGAAGGAACTGGTCGCGGATATGCTGGAGACTATGTATGAAGCGGAAGGAGTCGGACTTGCGGCTCCGCAGGTCGGGGTCCTCAGAAGGATCGTGGTGATCGACGTCGGAGACGGCCCTATCGTTCTGGTCAATCCGGTAATCACAGAGCAGGACGGCGAGCAGGAAGATATGGAAGGCTGCCTGTCTGTCCCGGGCAAGGTCGGCAAGGTCACGCGCCCGAACCATGTGATCGTGGAGGGGTTCGACGCGGATATGGAACCTGTCAGAGTAGAGGGTGAAGAGCTCCTTGCAAGAGCGCTGTGCCATGAACTGGATCATCTGGAAGGGATCATGTATACCACGAAGGTTGAAGGCGAACTCTATGATTCCGCTTCTGAGGAAGAGGAAGAAGACTCAGGAGAAGATTCCGGAGAAGAATGACCGTCCGTTCAGACTGACAGCAGAGGAGAGAGCATCGTGTCAAATGTAGTGTTTATGGGAACGCCTGATTTTGCGGAAGGAATCCTGCAGGCGCTGCTCGATTCGGAGTATGAAGTGACTGCGGTTTTCACGCAGCCGGATCGTCCGAAGGGCAGAAAAGGACTGCTGCAGGCGCCTCCGGTCAAGGAACTGGCGGCCGCCCGGGGGATCCCGGTATACCAGCCGGAAAAGATACGCCGGGAGGAGAATGTCCGCGTACTGGAGAAACTCTCTCCGGATTTTATCGTGGTTGCGGCTTTCGGGCAGATCATCCCGAAGAGTATCCTGGCTATCCCGAAGTACGGATGCCTGAACGTCCATGCTTCGCTGCTTCCCAGGTGGAGGGGGGCGGCTCCGATCCAGTGGTCGATCCTGACAGGAGAGACGGAGACCGGCGTGACGATCATGCAGATGGCAGAGGGACTGGATACCGGAGACTGCATTGATCAGGTCAAGGTCCCTGTTGATTCCGACGAGACCGGCGGAAGTCTCTTTGACAAGCTTATGAAGGCAGGTGCGCTGCAGCTGATCAAAACCATGCGCAGCATTGAGAAGGGGGAGGCGGCTTACACTCCTCAGCCGGAAGAGAGTCCTACGCCTTATGCCAGGATGCTCACAAGGGCGATGGGCCAGGTTGACTGGACGAAGAGCGCTCCGGAGATCGAACGGATGATCCGCGCCCTGGATCCCTGGCCCTGTGCGTTCACCAGCCTGGACGGCAGGACACTTAAACTCTGGAAGGGAGTAGTGCCGGAGGGATATACCGAAGAGGATGCTTTATCGGATCCCGGTACGATCGTGCGCGTCGGAAAAGATGCGATAGACATAAAGACAGGCAGCGGTATCCTCAGGCTGCTTGAAGTGCAGCCGGAAGGAAGAAAACGGATGGGAGCGGACGCATTTATCCGGGGGTACCGTCCGGAAAGCGGGATGCGTTTCGGCTGACGGAATTCCGGCAGAGCGGTGATCTGTCCGGATGATGGTACAGGAAATGACAGGAGAGTCTCCGGCGGATGTAAAGCGCACTTCCGCCAGGGCGGAAGTGATACGGGGCAGGGACATGGCAGGAACGGTAAATCTGAGAGAGATAGTCCTGGGAATTCTCATGGAAGTGACGGAGGGAGAGGCGTACAGCCATATCGCTCTGCGAAATACGCTGGAAAAATACCAGTATCTTCCGAAATATGACAGGGCATTCATATCCCGTGTTACAGAAGGTACACTGGAGAATCTGATCCAGATTGACTATGTGATCGAATGTTTCTCCAAGGTCCCGATCTATAACATGAAACCGCTGATCCGCAACCTTCTCCGTCTCAGCGTATACCAGCTGCAGTATATGGACAGCGTTCCTGATTCGGCTGTTGTGAATGAGGCAGTGCGGATCGCGCAGAAGAGGGGCTTCTACAATCTGAAGGGTTTTGTGAACGGTGTGCTGCGCTCCGCCGCAAGAGGACTGGACTCGGTTACTTATCCGTCTGCGGAGGAGAATCCGGTTGAGTACCTGTCTGTGTGCTATTCCATGCCTCAGTGGATCCTGAAAAAGTGGATGGACCAGTTTTCTTTCGAAGAGGTGGAGAAGGTCTGCGCCTCCTTCCGGGAGGAAGAGCCGATCACTGTCCGGCTGCGTACGGACCGGGTCTCAAAAGAAGACATCATCAGATCGCTGGAATCGGAAGGGGTATCCTGGGAGCAGCATCCGTATCTGGACTATGCGCTGAGGCTTTCCGGGTTTAATTATCTGCAGGCGCTGACTGCGTTCCGCAGCGGATGGATCTATGTACAGGATGTCAGTTCCATGCTTGTCGGAGAGGTGGCCGCTCCCAACTGGGGGGACTACTGTATAGATGTATGTGCCGCACCAGGGGGCAAGAGCACGCATCTTTCGGATAAACTGAAGGGGAGCGGTTATGTGGAGGCGCGTGACAGGAGTGAGGACAAGGTCGTTCTGATGCAGGAGAATATTGACCGCCTCGGTATCATTAACATGGTAGCCGCGCTGCAGGACGCGACCGTATACGATGAACATTCTTTCCACAAGGCGGACATCGTACTGTGCGACGTCCCCTGTTCGGGGCTCGGTGTCATCGGACGCAAGCAGGATATCCGTTACCGGATGAATCCGACCAGACAGGAGGAACTGGTCCGGATCCAGAGAAGGATCCTGTCTGTTTCCCAGAATTACGTAAAACCGGGCGGCGTTCTGATCTATTCGACCTGTACCATCGGAGCGGATGAGAATCAGATGAATCTGAAGTATTTTCTGGAGAATTTCCCGTTCCGCCTGGAGTCGATCGATCCTTATATCCCGCAGCAGCTCAGGTGCCGCACCAGTGCCGGCGGATATATACAGCTCCTTCCGGGCGTTCATGAAACGGATGGATTCTTCATTGCCAGACTAAAGCGATATGATGAGTGAAAAGACAGATATCCTGACACGGACGACAGAGGAGCTGAAGTCCGACATGGAAGCGTTCGGCGAGAAAAGCTTCCGGGCGAAACAGATCTATGAGTGGCTGCATGTGCATCATGTGGTTTCCTTTTCGGAGATGACGAATCTGTCCGCCGTGCTTCGGACAAAACTGGATGAGCATTTCCGGATCCCGTCTCTTCAGACACTGGAAGTTCTGACCTCCGGGATAGACGGGACAAAGAAGTTTCTGTTCGCGCTGGAGGACGGCAACGTGATCGAGTCCGTCCTGATGCGGTACAGTTACGGGATCTCCGTATGTATCTCTTCCCAGGTCGGGTGCCGTATGGGATGCAGATTCTGTGCATCGACGATCGGAGGGAAAGTGAGGGACCTCACATCTTCCGAGATGCTCTGCCAGGTTACGGAGATCGCACGGCAGACAGGCGAGAGGGTTTCTCATGTAGTGATCATGGGGAGCGGGGAACCGCTCGATAATTATGAGAATCTGGTCCGTTTCCTGCGTATCATCGGCGACCCGGAAGGTGAGCGGCTGAGTCTGCGGGATATCACTGTCAGCACCTGCGGGATCGTTCCGAACATACGGGCACTGGCGGATGAAAAACTGCCGGTTACACTGGCACTGTCTCTGCACGCGCCTAGCCAGGAGAAGCGGGAACGCCTGCTTCCGGTTTCGGTGAAGTACAGGCTTCCGGAAGTGATGGATGCCATGCGGTATTATTTTGCAAAGACAGGCCGCCGCATCACATTTGAATACAGCTGCGTGGAAGGGGAGAATACATCTCCGGAGGACGCCGCTGAGCTGGCAGATCTTCTCAGGGGGATGAACTGCCACGTCAATCTGATTCCGGTCAATCCGGTGAAGGAGAGATCTTACAGGCGCCCGGACCGGAGGGAGATAGAGGCCTTCCGCAGGATGCTTGAAAAAAGAGGGATTTCTGTTACTATTAGAAGAGAAATGGGCCGCGACATCAATGGTGCATGCGGCCAGCTGAGGAGAAGTTATCTGGGGAACTGAGATACATGGAATCGTACTGCCAGACAGATGTCGGATTAAAAAGGAATAATAATCAGGACTTTGTCTACGCGTCCAACCATAGCGTCGGAACGCTGGCAGGCCTGCTGATCGTCGCGGACGGCATGGGTGGACAGGCCGCCGGCGACCTTGCTTCGCGCCTGTGTGTCGAAACAATGGTTGACGCGATCCAGGCTTCCACCCAGACCGGCGCCGTGAGAGTTCTTGCAGAGGCGATCCGGGAAGCCAACCGGGCGGTTTCATCTAAGGCGGCTTCGGACCCCGCCCTCGATGGTATGGGAACCACGATCGTTGCTGCAGTTCCGGAGAACGGAAGCCTTATCGTAGCAAATGTCGGTGACTCGCGGCTTTACCTGATCGATGATGACAGGATCGAGCAGATCACCCACGACCACTCTCTGGTCGAGGAAATGGTCAGGGCAGGAAAGCTTAAAAGAGAACAGGCGAGGAACCATCCGAAGAAGAATATCATAACCCGTGCGGTCGGCGAGACGGGGGATCCGGAAGTCGATTTCTTTGATGTTGCCCTGAACCGGGGCGATATTGCGCTCCTGTGTTCGGATGGGCTGACCAATATGGTGGAAGATGAGAGGATCTTCCGCATCGTGCGCGGTTCCCGGAATCTGCAGGAAGCAGGAGGCAGGCTGATCGAGGCTGCCAACCGGGCCGGCGGAAAAGACAATATATCCGTGGTACTTGCAAAGTTCTGACAGAACATACAGCGTTCTGATCATCAGTTTGGTTATTGAAGGTAACAGTTATGTTGAATGCAGGCGATTTTCTTCAGAATCGGTATGAGATTATCAATTGCATAGGATCCGGCGGGATGGCGGATGTGTTCCGCGCAAGGGATCATAAACTGAACCGCTTCGTAGCGATCAAGGTGCTGAAACCTGAGCTACGAAGCGATAAGGAGTTTGTGTCCAAATTCCGTGTGGAAGCGCAGGCGGCAGCCGGTCTGGCTCACCCGAACATTGTCAATGTATACGATGTCGGAGATGAAAACGGAACTTATTTCATCGTGATGGAGCTGGTGGAAGGGATCACGCTGAAGGCGTATATCCTGAGCAAAGGCAATCTGTCTGTTCGTGAGACGACCGGTATCTGCCTGCAGGTTGCGTCCGGCCTGGAGGCCGCGCATAATAACGGCATTATTCACAGGGACGTTAAACCGCAGAACATTATCATATCGACAGACGGAACCGCAAAGGTGGCAGACTTCGGAATCGCGCGGGCTGCGAGTTCCGACACGATCAATTCCAATGTAATGGGATCCGTGCATTACAGTGCTCCTGAGCAGTCCAGAGGCGGATTCTCCGATGCGAAGAGTGATATTTATTCGCTTGGGATCACGATGTATGAGATGCTGACCGGAAGGGTTCCTTTCGACGGGGATTCCACAGTTGAGGTGGCGTTGAAGCACCTGCAGGAGGAGATTATCTCACCGCGGGATATCATCCCGGATCTTCCGCGTGCGATCGAACAGATCATTTTGAAATGTACGCAGAAGAGCCCTGACCGGCGGTACCAGAACATGGCGCAGCTGATCCGGGACCTGAAGGAGTCCCTGGTGAATCCGAATGGTGATTTTGTACGGATCGCTTCAGAGAATCCTCAGGGTGCGACGCATAAGTACTCCAGAGAAGATCTGGAAGAGATCAACAGAAGATCCATGGATCCGGAATCCTATCCGGGCCTGTTTGACGACAGGTATGACGAGCGGGATCTCTATCCGGGAGGAGAGGATGATCCGGACCGGTATTACGACGAACGTGATGACGGGTATGATCCGGATGATCTGATCGATGAGACGGAGAGGAGCCGCGGAAGAAGACGCGGCAGAAAGAGAGAGGGCGGTTCCGACAGGATCGCGACGGTTATTTCTGTCCTGGTAGCGCTGATCGTCGGTGCGCTGATCCTGTATCTTATCATTCACACGTTTGATCTGCTCGGCGGTTCGGGCAGAGTCAATTCCACAGAGAAGGACAGTGCCGTGTCTCTCGATCTGACACAGGGGACGGTCAAGGTACCGGATCTTCTGGGCAAGACGGAAAACGAAGCTCAGCAGCTGCTTCGTGACAACGGCCTCGGGTACAAGTACCTCGGAGAGACCAGCTCGGACGAGTATGCGGCGGGGCAGATCGCTGCGCAGGATACGGCAGCAGGAACTCCCGTTCAGAAGAATACGCGTATCGGTTATACCCTGTCGATCGGATCTGCCCAGGCAATGACAGTTCCTGATCTGACGAACAAGACACAGGCGGATGCGGAAAAAGCTCTGACAAGCATAGGACTGCTGGTGTCGGTGGACAATACCAGATACAGCGACCAGGTGACTTCCGGCAATGTCATCACTACGAACCCGGGAGCCGGATCCTCTGTACACGAAGGCGATACGGTTACGATCTATGTAAGTCAGGGACAGAATTCGCAGTCCGTTCAGGTACCGGATACCAGAGGAAAATACAAGGAAGACGCCGTTACCATGCTGACCAATTCCGGCCTGTATGTGTATGTCGCAAGCGAACCGAGCGATACGGTGGACGCGAATCTGGTCATCCGTCAGGATATCGCGCCGAACACCAGTGTTCAGACCGGTTCCTCCATCACGATCACCGTGTCGACCGGACCGGAGAATGCGATCGTGATCAATCCGGACAACACATACGATGCAAACACCCAGAATGGCGGCAGTTCCGGCGCATGGATGTGTTATGCCCAGCTGCAGGCTCCTGCCGGCTTCACCGACGGAAGCACAGTGCGCATCACCCTTTCCCAGAACGGAACGGAAACAGGAGTCTTTGAGGGGAGCACGTCATTCCCGTATCTTCTGAATGTCCAGGGGCAGGATGGCGTATCCACCGGTACAGCCTATGTGTATATGCTGGATGCCGCCGGCAATGTGATCTCGACCACAAAGTATGAAGGGATAGCCTTCTATCAGCAGGGGTGATGCATGAGAGGAAAGATCATTCGTGCAGTCGGAGGATTCTACTTTGTCTGGTGTTATGAGGACAGCCATGTATATCAGTGCCGTGCGAGAGGGATATTCCGCAAAGACAGTTTCAAACCCCTTGTGGGAGATGACTGCACATTCCGGCTGACGCAGGCTCAGGATGTGGAAGGGTATGTAGAGACGATAGAGAAGAGGCGCAATCAGCTGATCCGTCCGCCTGTCGCGAACGTGGATCAGGCGCTGGTGGTATTTGCCGTCGCGAGCCCTGAACCGAACCTGTCCCTTCTGGACAGGTTTCTGATTGAAATGCGCAGGCAGGACATTCCGTCCGTGATCTGCTTCAACAAGAAAGATCTCGCGGATGAAGAGAAGACAGCTTCCCTTGCGGGGATCTACAGCCGGTGCGGCTGCAGGGTCCTGACAGTCAGCGTCCTGACGAAAGAAGGGCTCGGCACCATCCGTGAACTCATGCAGGGAAAAACCACCGTACTGGCGGGACCCAGCGGCGTGGGCAAGAGTTCCCTGACGAACTTCCTGTGTCCGGAAGCAGGGATGGAGATCGGTGCACTGTCCGCGCGTACAGAGCGGGGGAAACAGACGACCAGGCACGCGGAGCTCTTTGCGGTCGGCGAAGATACATTTTTCTTTGATACGCCGGGATTTTCCAGTCTGGAGCTGGCCGGCATGAAAAGGGAGGAAGTAAAGGAGTTCTTTCCGGAATTCCAGGAACACGAACCGTACTGCCGGTTTCAGGGATGCATGCATATCCGCGAGCCGGACTGCGGCGTCAAGGATGCAGTGGAAGGCGGGGAGATCAGCAGAGCGAGGTATGAGAGTTACCTGCAGCTGGTACAGGAACTGTCATCCGCGAAACGGTAAAGGCTTGTTCATGCCTGTCCGAATCTGCCTGCGGCAGGAACGCCGACGGCGTTCCTGATCAATGTACAAGGAGGAGAACACTATGGCGAATTATCTCGCACCTTCGATTCTTTCGGCTGACTTTTCACATCTCGGAGAAGATATCCTTGCGGTCAGGGACTGCGGGGCAAGGTTCCTTCATTTCGACGTGATGGACGGGATGTTCGTACCGAGCATTTCGTTCGGGATGCCGGTCCTGAAATCGATCCGTCCGCTTACGGACATGTTCTACGACGTGCATCTGATGATCCGGGACCCGGAGCGCTATATCGATGATTTCGCAAAAGCAGGTGCGGACGGGATCACGGTTCACGCGGAGGCCTGCAGGCATCTGGACCGCACGCTGGACCAGATCCATGAGAAAGGGCTGAAGACCGGAGTTGCGCTCAATCCGGCGACGTCGCTGGAAGTTCTGGAATATGTTTATGAGAAGGTCGACATGTTCCTGCTGATGACAGTCAATCCGGGGTTCGGCGGACAGAAGCTGATCCCGGCAGTGCTTCCGAAGATCGCGAAGCTGCGCGGCATCATCAATGAAAGAGGGCTGAAGGCTGATCTGGAGATTGACGGCGGAGTGAATACGGATACGATTTCTTCCGTACTGGAAGCCGGGGCAAATGTCCTGGTCGCTGGCTCGTCTGTGTTCAGCGGGGACATCCGTGCAAGTTACAAAGCGCTGGAGAGCTGCCTGTAAGATGGATTCCGTAAAAAAACGAGCCGTGATCGCGGCCGGAGGCGAGATCAGTGTTGACCTTGCCCTCTCTTTCATTTCTCCGGACTGTTTTCTCATAGCGGCCGACCGGGGACTTCTGTTCTTCGAGGAGCATGAGATACGGCCGGACCTGGTTGTCGGGGACTTCGATTCCGTGCCGCAGGAACAGGCGCGGAAGTATCTGGAAACACATCCTGATATTGAAGTGCGCGCGTACAGCTGGGAGAAGGATTACACGGACCTGGAGATCGCTGCTGTGGCAGCGGCGGATCTCGGATACCGGGAGATCATCCTCCTCGGAGCGACGGGGACAAGACTGGATCATGTGGTCGGTGCGCTGCAGACGCTTTCGCTCCTTCTGGACCGCGGATGCAGGGGATATCTGATCGATCCCTGCAACAGGGTTACCATGCATGACGAGAGTTTTACGATCCCGAGGGAAACCCAGTGGGGAACCTATGTATCGTTTTTCGCGTGGGGAGGGGATGTATCCGGACTGACCCTGAAGGGATTCCATTTTCCGATGGAGAACGGAACGCTTACATCTTCCGGGACGCTGGCGATCTCCAATCAGATCGAGGAAACGGAGGCACAGGTCTGCTTTGACAGCGGAAGGCTGCTGGCGGTCGAATCGAAAGACAGACCGCAGGTACAGAGCCGCTGAGGATGGATCAGAGGATGAATATATACATTACTCCCGAACTGCAGGAGTATATGCGCAGAAAAGGGAAAAGACATATCTCGGTGGAGGTGGCGTCCGCAGATCATTCGGATTTCGACGTCACCGAGCTTTATTTTCGGATCATAGATGACAGGACCGTCGGCTTCCTGAAAAAGAAACGCTACAGAGCGGTCGAGACCGGGGAGGGCTACGTGATGCTCCCGCCGTATCATCTCCAGTATGATGAGAACGTGACTTTCCGGCTGAAAAAGGTGCTGGTTTTTCATACGGTGACGGCAGATGGGATCCGGCTCTGAACAGGGAACCCGCAGACAGTCAGGAGGACTGGGTATTTGAAGAACTCTCTGAAGAACTATAAGGTACGGTATACCATGGCCGGAAATATGATCTGGGCGATCATAATCCTTCTGGCTGTGTTCGGCGTCATCGCCGGCATATTCGGCCTTGTAGGGTTCAACAGATCATTTCGGAGAGAATACTTATCCAGTACGCGCCATATGGCGGAAACGGCCGCAACCATGGTCAACGGGAATCACCTCGATGCGTATCTGGCCGGAGAGGAAAAGGAAGAATACCTGGAAACAAAGAAACGTATGGATGTGTACTGCAGAACCATGGCGGTTTCGCTGATCTATGTCATTCAGGTGGACCGGAGCGATTACGGAAGATTTGTTTCCATTTTCAATTCCGTGAACAACGCCGTGGACAACTCTTCCTACACAGAATGGGAACTCGGTCACAGACGCGATACCACCAATGACGAGTACAGAGAAAAATACAGGAAGCTGTATGAAGGGGGATCGTCCTGCGAGACGGTATTCCGCATGAATACGACGGACGGACAGAATCCGCATATCACGACGCTGATCCCGGTCCGGTATTCTTCGGGAGATGTCGCTGCGATCCTGTGCCTGCAGAGACCGATCAGTGAACTGGAGGCCGCGGTAAAGCCGTATCTCCTGAATATCGCAGTTGCGACCGTGATCCTGGCCGCATTGTCTGCAGTCTTCGCTGCGTCTTATATCAAGAGCCACTTCGGTGATCCCATCCAGAGAGTTTCCCGGGAGGCAACCCGTTTCGCCAGGGAAAACACAAAGGGAGAGCCGCTCGGCAATATCAGCAGATATGAAGAGATCGCCGGCCTGGCTGCTGCCATAGACAAGATGGAAGCGGATATGGTCCGGTATATGGACAACCTGACGACCGTTACGGCAGAGAAGGAGCGGATCGTGACTGAACTGTCTCTTGCCGCTTCGATCCAGAAGGATTCCGTGCCGAATGAGTTCCCGGCGTTTCCGGACAGGACAGAATTCGACATATACGCTTCCATGACGCCGGCCAAGGAAGTCGGAGGAGATTTCTACAATTTCTTCCTGATCGATGAAGACCATCTGGCCCTGCTGATCGGAGATGTCTCCGGCAAGGGGATCCCTGCCGCGCTGCTCATGATGGTAACGAACGTCGCATTCACGTTCCGGACCAGGATGGGGGGGAGTCCGGCAGAGATCCTGACTGCGGTCAACAACAACCACACGGAGTATAACAACAGCGACATGTTTGTCACGCTGTGGCTGGGGATCCTGGAGATCCCGACCGGGAAGGTGATCGCCGCCAATGCCGGACATGAGGATCCTGCCATATACAGAAAGGACGGATCCTTCGAGCTGTTCAGAACAAAACATGGGTTCGTTGCCGGCGTCATGCCGGACATCCGGTACACCGATTACGAGTTCCGGCTCGGGAAAGGCGATAAACTGTTTATCTATACCGACGGCGTTCCGGAAGCGACCGATAAAGATGAGAAAATGTTCTCCCTTCAGAGAATGCTCGATGCCCTGAATGAATGCAGTCAGGGCTCGCCGGAAGAGATTCTCGGAAACGTCAAGAAACGGGTGGATGAATTCGTGGGAGACGCCCCGCAGTTTGACGACCTGACCATGCTGTGCCTGGAGATCAGGGAATGACCGGAAACATCCGGAAGTGGATATCAAAGAAAGGATGCATCTGTAAACTCTGTGCATTATAATGGTACAGACAGTCATCCGTTACCCGGAGACCGGGAAGACGGAAAAAAAGGAACAGACGGAGGAGTTTAACATGCTTTTTCAGGAACTGGGGAAATTAAAACGAGGCTGGATCATGACATCGGTTATCACGATGGCGATCGGTATCGTGATGATCATCTGTCCCGACCGGTATGTAGACATGCTGGTTGCGGCCCTGGGATATGTGCTGCTCGTAGTTGCGACAGTCATGGTGCTGGAGTTCCTCTCCAGCAAGAAAGCGCTGATCAATTATATATATCTGGCAGGCGCCCTGCTCATCGGGATACTCGGAATGGCAGTCCTGTTCTA
>CADCOU010000146.1 GCA_902803155.1 uncultured Lachnospiraceae bacterium
ACATTTAAAAAGGAATTGCCGGAAGACGCTCCCGCTCCTCAGATCGGCCGGAGCATGACGGATGTCTGGCGCAGTTTCCTGCACCGCATGCTGTTCCCGAATCATATGGTCACGGAGCAGCACCGCCGCTGGATCGGCTATGGCATGAAGACGGTTGTGCGCAATCTGCTGAGTCTGACGGAAGGCTCAAAGCGCCGCGATGTCCTGGGTGTGGTCCTGGAGCATTACAAATCATCCCGCTGGGAGGGGCTCACACAGTTCCTGCTGCTGGACTGCCTGCCGGAGATCCCCTATGACCTGTGCAGTGCGAATCAGCGAAAACTTCTCTTCCGCTTCGACCGCAGGTTCCTGGATTCTGATAACACCGAGATCCGTGTGTCCGCACACCGGTTCATTCTGTGCTGGCTCAGGCAGGGATGCAAACCGGATGATGAGATGATGACGGTCCTCCGCTCGCTCGCCGTACGGTCTTCGGATCCTGTCTGCGTGCGGTATCTGATCGCGCAGATACGGCATCTCGTATTCGGTGAGGATCCCGCCCTGGATTATGACGCCAAGTTCCTGTACATCGAGAATCAGCGGTCCGAGATCCCCTGGATCTCCAAGCTGGTCAACCTGGAGATCCTGCAGAAGGAGATGATGGCAGAGAAAGACCTGCTCCGGGTCTATCAGTACGCTTCACACCTTCTGAACATGCTGCAGTTCTCCTCCCGTGTGACCAACAAACTCCAGGCAGGAGAAAACCTGGTAGAGATCATGCCGAGGCTGTCGGAATCGCAGCGCTATGAGATCGTTCTGGAACTGGTGCGTGCCCTCTCAATGGGCCGCTACTCTGTGGCAAAGTACATCCCGCAGTTCATGGGCCGGATCTATGTCATCATGACAAAAGGCGAGAGGGAAGCGCTGCTCGCACAGTTCCATGACCTGTATTCCAGCAGCAACCCGACGGTCGTGATCCTGACGCTGGAAACCGTCAGTGTGATCCTCCAGTATCTGCCAGGCAGTGATATCAGCGACATTACAGAAGAGGAACGTGAGGACCTGGAGGGAATGCTGTTCTCCGGAACCGTGCATTACGATATGGAAGTCGCCAGAGACGCTTTCTATTTCCTCGGCTCCGGCCTGTTCGGAAGCAAACGGCTCACCCTGGAGCAGAAGAAAGAGTACTTTATCTCCATGGCCAGGAAGATTCTGATCTTCATCCGGTGGGATAAAGAGATCCCGCTGTGGTATTACAACGCCGCATCCCTCAACCATATTTATCGGTTTATCTCGGACTATCTGCAGGATCACGAGCGGATCGCGTTCCGCAAGAGGGCGAAGATCGCCTTCTTTCCGGGAACATTTGACCCGTTCTCGCTCGGCCATAAGGCTATCGTCCGTGAGATCGCTTCGATGGGCTTCCATGTATATCTGGCAGTGGATGAATTCTCCTGGTCCAAAAACACACAGCCCTACCGCGTCCGCAGAAAGATCATGGTCATGTCGGTAGCTGACCTGAACGATGTGTTTCTGTTCCCCATCGAGATCCCGGTCAACCTGGCCTGCCCGGAGGACCTGGCGAAACTCAGGAGCTGCTTCCCCGGTGAAGAAGTGTATATTGTTGCCGGGAGTGACGTCGTTGAAAACGCTTCTGCCTACCGCGCCGAGCCGACGGAGAATTCGATCCATTCGTTCCCGCATATCCTGTTTGCAAGAAACACCGAGGATTCCTGGTACTCCGGAAATGAGGCTGAAGGGAAGATCAATGCGGAAGTGCTGTACCTGAAACTTCCGGCATATTTTGAAAACATGAGTTCCACCCGGATCCGCAGCAATGTCAGCGACAACAAGGATATCGCTGACCTGGTGGAACCGGTGGTGCAGAATTATATCTACGAGAAAGGGCTCTACACAATGGAGCCCATGTACAAGAGGGCGGCGCAGAACCGGCCTGTGGACACGTTCCTGTTCGACCATCTGCAGAAGGATCTGGAAGAAGAACTGGCAGATCATTTCTCCGACGCATACCTCGCAGGCGCCGGCGGGGAGAACGCCGTGATCCTGCGCAATGAAGAAAACGGCGACGTACTCTGCGGAGCGGTGCTCTATCATGAACTCGGAGTCGGGGAACTCTATGAATCGTGCGGCGACATCGATCTGGCCGCAGGGCTCCGCAACCGGGTCTCCGGACGGACCTGTGTCATCACGGATATCCTCGGTGACGCAAACCGGTTCTTTGATGAGCGCTATACCGGATTAAATGAAATGCTGGCTCATTGCCAGGAAGAGGGATATTCCTATGCGATGTGCTTCCACGGCACGGAGTACGATGACCTGCTGAGAGGCAGCGGTTTCATTCCTCTTCCTGAGATGCCGGACTGCTATATTGCAGATATGAGAAGGCCCCTGGTCCTTCTGTTCGACACACCTTCGTTCATCAAAGATCAGTTCTCCGACGCACCGGAGATCCAGGATGTCCTGTGGGAAAGCCACCTTCGTCTGCGCCGTGAGGTCGCGATGCTCTTCCCCGGGCAGCTGGTCCTGTGCTTTGATTCCGAGATCATGAACCATCGCCTGATCCAGCTGATCGTGCGGAACAATCCGATCCCTGCCGCGCAGACTGGCGGAAAAAAACTCGGTGAGAAGATCTGTGTTCCGTTCGGCAAGATCCTGAAGGGCGTCCTGATCCCGAACTGTGTGACAAAAGACCTCAACACCGAGAAACTCTATGATATCGACATGGAGCACTTCACGATCAGGGAATTCCCGCACTACGCGCCCCTGCAGGTGCAGATCCGCACCATCAAGTCCTTCATGCGTCCCGTGATCCTGGTGGATGACCTCTATCACAAGGGGTACCGGCTGGAAGCGGTTGAGAAAGTAATGAAACAGGAAGACGTGAAGCTGAACAACCTGATCGTCGGGATCCGCTCCGGGCGCGGCAACGATCTTGCCAATATCCTGGAAGAACCGATCGAATCGGTCTATTTCGTTCCGAACATGCGCTCCTGGCTGATCGAATCGGACCTGTATCCGTTCATCGGAGGTGACGGGATCCGGGTGAAGGAACAGATCCATTCCTCACCATCCCTTCCGTCGGTCAATTCGATCCTGCCCTACCAGTTCCCGTCCTTTATGAAAGGCGCGTCCATGGAAGCTTTCTACAACATGTCTGTGGTCTGTCTGGAAAATGCACGGAACATCTTCCTGGTTCTGGAGAAGCTCTACCAGGAT
>CADCOU010000147.1 GCA_902803155.1 uncultured Lachnospiraceae bacterium
CCGGACTCCATCAGCGTTTCCAGCGTATATCCGAGAGCTTCGCCGGTAGTGTCGTCGATGTTGGCCTGCAGCATCAGGATCCGGTCCGATTCAGGGGACGCGGGCACCTGTTCCGTTTCTTCCTCAATCAGCATCGCCCTGACGACTCCGGGCACCTTATATGCCCTTTTTCCGGCACCCAGTCCAGTCTTAACGATGCGGAACTTCTCCGGCAGCTGATCAGAAGTGCGCAAAGCTGCCGCAATCGCAGCCCCTGTCGGCGTGATCAGTTCTCCCTGCACAGTTGATGCGATATGGAACGGGATTCCGTATCTCATCAGGATCGCCGTCGTCGCGGGAACCGGAACCGGCAGCAGCCCGTGCTGGCAGTTTACCGTACCCGTACCCTCCGTCAGGTCCGTGATGATCACATCTGTGATACCAAGGTTATCGATACATACCGCAGCTGCCGCAATGTCCAGGATCGAATCCACCGCTCCGACTTCATGAAAATGAATATGATCGATCGGTTCGCCATGGACCTGTGATTCCGCTTCTGCTACGATCCGGAAGATCCTGATCGCAAGCTCAAGCGCATACTCCGTAAGGTTTCCAGAGCGGAGGATCGTCTCGATATCCGCAAGATTCCTTCCGTGGTGATGGTGGTGATGTCCCTCATCATGGTGGTGATGCTCATGATGATGCTCACCGTCATGATGGTCGTGTTCGTGATGATGGCCCTCGTCGTGATGGTCATGCTCGTGATGATGCTCATCGTCGTGGCTGTGCACCGCGGCACGGTCCGGATGGAGATAAGCCATATCATGGTCATGGTTCTCGTGTTCCTCATCCAGTACGACACGAAAGTCACAGGCATCCAGTGCAGACTTCTTCACCCTGCTGATCTCAACCTTCGCCCCTTCCAGATGAAGGCTGTCAAGCGCATGCAGGAGAACATCCCTGTCTGCCCCGAGATCGATCAACGCAGCCACTGTCATATCGCCGCTGATCCCGCTGGCGCAATTCAAAATCAATGTCTTTTTCTGGCTGTTATTCATCATAAACCTCACTATACTCACTTTTCACAGGTAGACGACGCGCACAGATCACTCAGGCAGCAGCGGTCACAATATGGCGCAGTCCTGGCTGTGCAGACCTCCCTGCCATGGATTACCAGACGGTGACAGAATGCATTACCCTCCTCGGGAGGAATGATCTTCCACAGCTGCATCTCCACTTTTTTCGGATCTTTCTCCGGCTTCTTTTTGTCCTTCTCGTTCGCGACCAGGCCGATCCGGTTCGTCAGCCTGATACAATGTGTGTCCGTCACGATCGCCGGCTTGCCGAAAACGTCTCCCACAACCAGGTTCGCGCTCTTTCTTCCCACGCCCGGAAGCTTCAGCAATTCATCAAAATCCGAGGGGACCTTTCCTCCGTACTCCGTCACCAGCGTCCTCATACAGGCACTGATATCTCTTGCCTTGCTTCTGCCCAGGCCGCACGGCCGCACGATCTCCTCGATCTCATCCGGATCCGCCGCCGCAAGAGCCTCCATGGTCGGAAACTTCTCATAGAGGATCGGGACGATCTCATTGACTCTGGCATCCGTGCACTGAGCCGCGAGTCTGACACTTACCAGCAGTTTCCAAGCATCATCATAATCCAGTGTGCAGTCGGCGTCCGGGTAGGCTTCCTTCAGACGCTTTATCACTTCCCGTGCCAGTTCTTTCTTTCTCATCCCAAAGCCTCTTTCCTCTGCTGTTTTTCTGTCTTTCCATCTGTTTTTCATAGATGATAGCATGAATCAACTGACGATTCCACAAAAGAAAAACCTCCACCCTTCTCAGGATGGAGGTTTAGAGGCGCCAACCAGAATCGAACTGGTGATAGAGGTGTTGCAGACCTTTGCCTTACCGCTTGGCTATGGCGCCATATACAGAATGACCCCTACGGGATTTGAACCCATGTTACCGCCGTGAAAGGGCGGTGTCTTAACCGCTTGACCAAGGGGCCTTGCATTCCGTAAGGAATCATATGTGCTGCTGCACAAACTCCCCGAGTAGGGCTCGAACCTACAACCCTTCGGTTAACAGCCGAATGCTCTACCATTGAGCTATCGAGGATTATGATCTTCCAACGATCCTACAGTTACCTGAGGAACTCGCCGCAATGCTGTACCATTGAGCTATCGAGGAATAATCAGACAAAAAGTAAAATATCATATCTCGCCTGAGATTTCAACCACTTTTTTACCGGGTCTTCCTGTCAGAGAATTCCCTTAAACGCGCTCGCTGCCGTGTTCATCAGCAGGTTGGTATTGTAGAGTGTTTCAAGGACCGGAGTGCGGTTGATCTCATCCATCAGAGTCTTTCCGGCCGGGGTCGTGGCGAACATGGAGAGGACCAGAAACAGGACCCACATGATCAGGACTCCCTGCATGATACCGGCCGCCAGCCCAAGAAGACGGTCTGCACCGCCGATGATTGGAAGAGAGGTGAATACAGCCAGCGCTCCGAGTATCAGGCGGATGATGAGCCAGGAAACCAGCAGTGTAATCAGGAATGCCAGGATGTTCAGAATCAGATTTGCAATATAATTGATCACATAGGATCCGAAATCCTTCGCCCCGAGTTTTACATAACCTGCCGCATTGTTGAATGTCTCCATCTGCTCTTTCAGCGCGTTCGGGATCGGCAGATTCTCAATGAAACGGATCTGCTCGGACTTATCCATTCCTGATGTCAGCTGCGACAGCATGGATGTGCCATTCCCGGTATCCGCAGTCCCGGCAGATCCTGCATTTGCTGAAGAATCTGTCAGCAGCACACGAAGAGCCGCCGCGTCACCCGCAGACAGCACGCAGCAAGTGTTCGCACCGGCAGAAGACAGCAGGAATGCCTGCGAGACAGATCCGGCAGTTGCACCGATCAGCTGCTGGGCATAGCTCTCGAGGTCCGCGTCGGACAGAGCATCGATCACTGAGGGATCATAACCTCTTTCCTGCAGCTGCGCCTTGATCTTTTCACGGTCCAGTCTGCCACTCCCATCATCCGCGGTCACAGCGGAAACCAGCGCAGCTCCGTCTGTATTATTTCCGCTGGCGTCGCCGGTGAGCGATTCTACAACAGCATTGCGCACAAGATTATTGCCTATGACTTCGCACTGTGTGCGGATCACCGTATAGACCGGCGTAGTCCGCAGTGCAGAAGTGATCGTCGGCAGCAGAGCACTGACAAGTATGCATGCCAGAACAAATGAAACGATCCCGGAGATCTTGCGCACAAAACCCATGATAAGGCCTGAGATCGCACAGAGCCCAATGATCACGCATGTTACAATTAAAACAACAGGAATATCTGTCATATTTTCTTTCTGTCTCTCCTATTAATTATACCGCCCGGATCCGGTACATACCGGAATTGGTCAGCAGCGCATATCTGCGGAATCCGGGTATTTTTACAAACTCTGTGATCTGCCGGTCGCAGTCCGTGTCCAGTCTGGCGATTCCTCTCGGCGTGAATGCCATGATATGACCGCTGTCATTGAACAGTATTTCTCCGGAATCCATCTTGACTTCCGAATATCCTCTTGAGAACGTCCGGTCCGCGGTCATCTTTCCATTGTAGTTATAAACCTGCATACGATACCGTTCTGTAGCGGAGTCACTTGCAAGTACAAATCCAATATACTCTTCATTGTGAAACAGGCTCAGTATCTCCCCTGCGATATGAACCGATCTTTTCTCTTCCGGGTGTCTGGAGGTCGTAAATGTCACAAACCTGGAGTCGCCTGCCGCAACGGGGATCTTGTCGGTAGCGAAACAGACATACGGAAAGATCTCATTCCGGTAATCAGTTGATGAGACCTGGTGAGAATCATCCGATTGGGCGGCCGATGAAAAATTATAGAAAACGATGGAACTGTCAACGGTCCCGGAGCCGATCTTCGTCAGCGAAACCATAAGGTTCAGCGCATCGGATGACAGATCCATTGCCAGGGGGTAACCCTGGTCCTCCAGCGTTGTCTTGACCTCCGCCAGAGCAGTTCCGTCCGTACTTGTCAACCGTATTCTGGCATCGTCCCCGTCTTTCAGCATCAACGCGGCAACGCCGTTCTTCGCGACCTCTGCCCGCATGATTGGAGAATCCGTCTGATAGGAACCAAACACACCGTCTGAATTGAGAACCACAACTGTATAACCCTGCTGTTCATAAATCAGCATGGTATCTGCACATGTCGTTGTAACCGGTGTCTCTATTGTGTATGCAGTACTCCACTGTGTCTCATTTCTTCCGCTCACATAAGACACGCCGTCCGAGCCGTACTTGACAAATCCGCTGCCGAGTTTCTCATAACGCGTTCCCACGATGTCCTCGGCCTCGTAGGAAGATGTGATCTCATAACCGGTATAAAGGTGCCTGCGGCTCATGAATGTGTAAGCAAGAACAGCAATGACAACCAGTGCGGCAATGATCATGTACAGGGCTTCTGCGCTGATTCCGGCACGTTCCAGAGTCTCATCGGCATATTCCTCGTCTCCGGATACATATTCTTCTTTCCGGTCATAATCTTCCCAGTCTTCCTCTTCCTGATCGTCCCACATAGTACGAAAAGAAAGCAGTTCTATGAGATTCTTTAACCGTTCCTTCATACGCCTGTTCCTGCTGTAATATCGTCTTATAGTTCCACCCTGCCGTCCAGAGCCCTGAGAAGGGTTACTTCATCAATGTATTCCAGATCACCGCCGACCGGGACTCCGCTTGCGATCCTTGTAACCCGGATGCCGGTCGGCTTCACCAGCTTGCTGATATACATTGCCGTGGTTTCGCCTTCCAGGCTGGAACCGGTCGCGATAATCACCTCGTCCACATCTCCCTGCAGCCTCTGCATGAGTTCCTTCAGGCGGATGTCTGCCGGTCCGATCCCGAGCTGGGGATTGATCACGCCCTGAAGGACATGGTAGACCCCTTCGAATCTGCCGGTCCTCTCATAGGCGGCAAGATCCCTGCTGGTTTCCACGACCATGATCGTCCGATGATCTCTTCTGCTGTCCGCACAGATCGGACACAGTTCCTGATCTGTCAGCGTCCCGCACTCCGCACAGTAACGCACATTCTGCCTGGCCTCAGTCAGAGATGAGGCAAGTGCGTCCACCTTCTCCTTCGGCATGCCGATAATATGAAATGCCAGCCTCTGTGCCGACTTTGGCCCGATTCCCGGCAGACTGCCAAGCTGTGCGATCAGATTGTTGATCTGACTTCCGTAATAATCCATATCAGAATCCGAATCCGCCCAAACCGCCCATTCCGCCGGTAAGGCCGCCCATCGTCTTCGCAGCGTCGCTCTCTGCGGCGCGAAGGGCCTCATTGGCAGCGGCAATGATCATATCCTGCAGCATCTCTACATCATCCGGATCCACCGCATCGGGATCGATCACGACCTTTGTCAGTTCTCTCTTTCCGCTGACCGTCACTTCCACGGCTCCGCCGCCTGCTTTTGCAGAATATTCCTTCTCTTCCAGCGCAGCCTGCTGCTCAGCCATCTTCTGCTGCATCTTCTGCGCCTGTTTCATCAGGTTGCCCATGTTTCCGGGCATCATACCGCCCGGGAATCCGCCTTTCTTCGCCATTTCTGCCTCCTTAGTTTTATTATTCCATGATGTACGGATTGCTGCGCATACATCACTCTATCTCTATCGGGAAATCGATACCGCTGCCCATCAGCGCTTCCTGTCTGGATTCAACCTTTATAAGTCCTCTTGCTGAGCTCTCCGAAGCATCAACAAACTTCACATCCGGACAGACTCCATACTTTTCCAGAATCGCTTCTCTTACATGATCCAGAAGATCCTGGTCATACGCGAGAGAATCATACCAGTTATGCCTGAGCGGCAGATAAAGAGTCTCCGGATCTTCTGCGGAAAAGAACGGCTCACAGCAGTTTGCCAGTATCTGCCCTCTCCCATGCAGGTTTCCTTCTCTCGGAAGGGCATGCATCGTCTGTCTCCACTGTGCCGCGATCTTCTGAAACAGCTGAGGAGCGATCGCTTTCACCTTCTCCGGTGTTTCCCCGCTGTCCCTGCTTTCCTTATGCAAAGCCTCACTGTCCGGCACCGTTCCGTCTTCTTTCGGTTCCGCATGCACCACGATCCCCTCTTCAAGCTTCTGCTCGATCAGGGCGACCCTGCCCGCAAGGGCGTCCATATTATCCGGCGCAGTCTGCGGTCTGCACAATCTGATCAGTGCAATCTCCGCAAGGGTCCTCCGATTGGAAGAAATTCTGAGCGTACCCGACAGGTCAGACAACACTTCGATGAAATACATGATCTGTTTTTCATCTGCATACTCTGCATCTTCCAGCATGTCACTGCGATCTTCCTCGATCAGGTCATCCATCTCTCCGGAACCGGCGGAAGCTTTGAAGATCAGCAGATCTCTCAGATACCAGGTGAGATCTGAGATAATCTGTCTCACATCACGCCCGTCCATGAGAAGATCGTCAAACTGACGGATCAGGGATGCTGCATTTCCGCGCACGGCGTACCGCATCATCTGTCTGTAAACATCAACATCCACAGTCCCGAGAACATCCAGAACATGTGCATAGGTCAGCGTCTCTCCGGGGAAGAATGCTGCACACTGGTCGGTGATGCTCAGCGCGTCTCTCATACCTCCCTCTGCCCGCCTCGCGATCGTGTGAACGGCTTCGTCCTCCGCCTCAATGTTTTCCTCCATCAGGACTTCTCTGAGCCTTTCCTCGATAATCTTTGTCGGGATCCTTCGGAAATCATACCTCTGGCACCGGGAGAGCACCGTGGGGAGAAGCCTCTGCGGATCGGTTGTCGCAAGAATGAAGACCGCGTATTCCGGAGGTTCTTCCAGTGTCTTCAGAAATGCATTGAACGCTTCCGGCGTCAGCATGTGCACTTCATCTATGATATAGACTTTATAGCGTCCCTCCGTCGGCGGATACGCGATCTCGGAGATGATCTGCCGGAAATTGTCGATTCCCCTCTGGGAAGCGGCGTCCATCTCGATCACATTCATGGAGATCCCCGCCTGAATCGCTCTGCATGCATCGCATTTTGTACAGGGATTGCCATCCACCGGTGATACACAGTTTATCGCCCTCGCCAGAATCTTGGCGCAGGTAGTCTTACCTGTTCCGCGGCTCCCGCAGAACAGATATGCATGTGCGATCCTTCCGGTCTTCACCTGGTTGCGAAGCGTGCGGACGATCACTTCCTGACCCTTAACATCATCAAAGACACGGGGGCGGTATTTACGATAAAGCGCCTGATAATTCACCTGACCTGTACTTCCTTCTATATTCATACAGATATGCCATCGGCAGTCTTCTTATCATACTCTATCCTGTAAGAATCGTCCAGCACAGAAGGCCAGAAGATGGGGGACCGGCGCGTGAAAAGTCCCCCGCGGTCCGCTTAAGATGCGGATTGCGGGGGACTTTTCAGTCATATCATGGTTTTCATGATCCTCAGTCGCCGAAGCTGATGCCAAGCTTCTTTGCTTCCATCACAAACTGGTCATCTTTCTCAACCACTTTCAGTTTTCCGGCGGATTCATTCAGATTGACGCGGACGGTCTTATTGTTCCGGATACCGATCATCTTACCGAAATCTCCGTCCATGAACGCCTCAGCAGCGGCTACGCCCAGTCTGGTGGAGAGAGCGCGGTCATACGGACACGGCGCTCCGCCTCTCTGGGTATGGCCCGGAACCGTGATACGGACTTCATTGCCGCTCTTCTTCAGGATCTGGTCTGCAAGCTCATAAGCTACCGACGGATAGTTGTTCTTCTCCATCTTTTTCTTATATTCCTTCTTGGAGAGCTTCAGATCCTCTGCGCAGACAGCGCCTTCCGCGACAGCCAGGACGGTGAATCCCTTGCCGCTCTTCGTACGCTTGTCGATCGCTTCCATAACCTTATCGATGTGGTAAGGGATCTCCGGGATCAGGATGACGTCGGCGCCGCCGGCAATGCCCGCATAGAGAGTCAGCCAGCCGACCTTGTGACCCATGACTTCAACAATGAATACACGGTTGTGGGACGCTGCCGTCGTATGGATGCAGTCGATCGCGTCCGTAGCGATATTCACCGCACTGTAGAATCCGAACGTCATGTCCGTTCCCCAGATGTCATTGTCGATCGTCTTCGGGAGGTGAATCACATTCAGTCCTTCTTCACTGAGAAGATTAGCCGTCTTCTGGCTTCCGTTTCCGCCCAGAACAAACAGGCAGTCGAGGCGAAGCTTGTGATAGTTCTGCTTCATCTCTTCCACCTTGTCCAGTCCTTTTGCATCCGGTTTCCGGATATCCTTGAACGGTGTCCTGGAAGAACCGAGCATGGTGCCGCCCTTGGTCAGGATGCCGGAAAAATCCTTGCTGGTGAGAAGCCTGTAATCACCGTAGATCATCCCCTGATAACCATTGATGAAACCGTAGACTTCCAGCTCCTCGATATTCGTTGCAAGTGCCTTTACGATGCCTCGCATGGTTGCATTCAGCGCCTGGCAATCGCCGCCGCTGGTGAGCAGTCCGACTCTTTTCATATAATCTACCCGCCTTTCTTGCTGAATAAGGAACTGCATTGGTGCTACTGTTTATTTCCGGACAGCTCCCGCATATTGACCTGTTATTGAGATGATGCATTTGAGATGTGTTAAGTATAAAGCCTTTGGCCGGAAAGAGCAAGGGTTATTTGAACAAGTTAGCGTTTTTACATACCTTTGCTTGCGGCTCTTCTGACTGCATGATACGATACAGAAAACCACATGGTTTTACCGTATTCCTTCCTGCGTCTTCATTGGGAAGGAGATACTTCTGATCTGCAGGGGGATAAAACAGATGATGCTGAAAAACTGCTTTCATACAGATGAAAACAATCATGACCATATCCCATATTCGTCTGCCGGATTTCCCTATACCTGCATCTACACGGATCTGAAACAGTATGCAGGCAGATGCGTTCCGTGGCACTGGCATACCTCCATGGAGATCGTCAGTGTGATCCGGGGGGAAGTCGAAGTGAGGACCCAGGACCAGTCCTGCCTGCTGCATGCCGGGGATACGGTATTCGTCAACGCCGGCGTTCTGCATACATACCGTGCATCGGGAACGGGGGAGGCGCAGTCCTACGCGCACCTGTTTCACATGGATTTCCTCTCCGGCGCGGACAACAGTATATTTGAAGAAAAGTATTTTCTCCCGGTCAGCAGGTGTACGTCCCTGCAGTCCTGGGTCATCCATCCGGACACCCGGGAGAGGATGGAAATGATCACTGCCGCACTTAACGCAGTCAAGCTGATGCAGGATGAACCGGAAGGATATGAGTTTGAGATCCGCAGTCAGCTGTGCCGTTTCTGGATGGGGCTTCTGAAAGAAACGGAGGAAATCAGGAAAACCGCACCTTCGAAAAACACGGCGGACTCGGAAAGGATAAAGCTGATGATGGACTATATCCGGGATCATTATTCCGAACCCGTCACCGCAGAAGAAATCGCTGCTTCCGCAGGGATCAGTACCCGGGAGAGTTCGCGCTGCTTCCGCAGATGCATCGGTGTATCGCCGATGGAACACCTGACCCAGTATCGGATCCGCAGAGCGTCAAAGGCACTGCGGGAGACTGCGAAGACTGTACTGGAGATCAGCGAAGAGTGCGGGTTCAGTTCCGCAAGTTATTTCAGCAAGGTGTTCCGTGATGTGACAGGACTGACCCCAAAACAGTATCAGAAACAGTATCGAATGTCCGAAAATTGATATAATATTACCGAAAACCTCCAAAAACAGCCTGTTTTATATCGAAAAACAGAATATTCCGTCTTTCATTGGTCTGAATGTTGCTCATTCATGTCCTGATCCGGCTTTCTTTCACCTGTATTCTGCTGATATCATACGTTCAGAAGCAGGAAAGCTTCAGACAATTTCGGGACATGGTTCCCGGTATTTCAGGTAATACATGAAAGGAGGTCACTCAAATGACAATCAAGACGAATGAAGAATTGCGGATGTTTGAAAATGCGATTGACCGCTGCAATGATTCTTTACTTCTGATCACTCCGGAAGGAACGGAGTTCGATCTGAAAACTCCGATGGGACGTCATCAGGGAATTGCCAGTATGCTGAATCAGCAGGGTCCGCTTGAGCCGGAACTTTTCGCTACCAGCTATGAAGATGAGGCGGTTCTCATTAATTATATCAGGCAGTGCAAAAAAATCGCATAATCAATGACCGCATGAAAAAGCGGAAACGCATCTCCCGGGGCAGACATACCTGCCCGTGGGAGATGCGTTTTTTCATTCCATATAGGATCCGGATCCTGCCGCAGGCTGCTCTCAGTTGAACAGCACCACGTCTTCTTTCGGCGGTTCCGTGCTCTTGAGGTGCTTTGCGTACAGCACCGGACCTTCCCCGTTGTACTCCGGAACAAACTCATAACGGATCTCGGCCGTAACCTCGATCCACTGTTTCTGCTTCAGCTTATCGGTATGCTTTGACCGGCAGATCAGTCCGATGAACCGGATGTCATTGACGCAGCATGTCATCGCATTGCGCCCGGGGATAAAGTTATTCTCCGGGAATCCGTAAGGGATCATCACCTTCCCTTTGAAATGGACGGTCTTTCCCTCATAGCGCTCTTTGGATTCCATCACATCCAGATACCAGAGCCCGTACTCTTCATCCGGGATCTCGATCGGATCCGCGCTCAGGTCAAACGGCGGCTGTGCCTTTCCGATATCGATCTGCTGTCCCTGATCATCTTCAAAAGCGACAACGGCCTGTCCGTTCACGGCTTTCACGGTTCTCCGGAACATGTGAAGATCCATGTCCGTCGTGCAGCGGTTGAAAATGACCAGTTCGGTGTCCAGGAAGATGTTGCTCATCATCTGGCGCATGTTCTGCAGGTATACCTCAAAGGTCGAGCCGTCGACAAGCGTGATGATCTGAGCCAGTTCCCAGCGTTTCGGGAACGGGCCGGAAGTGAACTTCGCTGCATCCCAGGTACCGTTGAATTCGACAAACACCCTCTTGGGCTTATGCCTGCGATGAAGAACTTCCAGCTTCTCCGGCGCGAGATCCGCTTCACTTTCGACCGGTTCGATGTAAATGTTATGCCGGCTCAGCTGCCTCTCATCGTATTCCTCTTCGCCCTCTTCGCAGAGAAGGACCAGAGTCTTCTCACCGTCCGCAAAGTCCGGACTGTCCAGCACTTCCCGGATAAACGTCGTCTTGCCGCTCTCCAGAAAACCGGTGATCACATATACAGGTACTTCAAGCATGATATACAAGTGTTACGATTTGCAGGACAAAGGAGTAATCGGGTTGTATGCCGCATGCGAAGCATGGGAGCATACAAAGAGATTATCCTTTGAACTGCGAAGCAGGAACCTCCCCTTCAGCCGGGAACACGAGCATCGAAGATGCGGCATACGCACGAAGTGCGGATGGTTCCCGGATTGGAGGGGAGTAATCCTGCAAATCGTTTCTCTCCTCTCTTAAATATTTTCTTACAGTCCGAACAGTTCCTGGATCCTGTCTTCCTTCAGGCCTGCCCCGATGACAACGATACGGCCGGTGTAATCTGCCGCGCCCGTGCGGATCTCGGTCTCCTCCGGAACCATGTCGAAGTGGATCCATGTGCCGTCCTCACGCGGAACCATGC
>CADCOU010000148.1 GCA_902803155.1 uncultured Lachnospiraceae bacterium
CAATGACAACATGAAGATCATCATGCCGGATTATGGCCAGGCTGAGTCCTATGAAGTATCCGAAGACGGACTGACCTACACCTTCACGCTTCGTGACGGTATCGTGTGGAGCGACGGAGAGCCGGTCACCGCTGCAAACTTCGAGTATTCCTGGAAGAGGATCGTGGATCCGGCGAATGCTGCTGACTACGGCTATCTGCTGGGCGGCATCGTAGAGAACGCAAATGCGATCCAGGCAGGCGAAGCGGATCCGGATACCCTTGGAATCAAAGCTGTTGATGACAAGACACTGGAGATCAAGCTTGAAGCTGAGTGCCCGTACTTCCTCGGCATCTGCGCATTCGCAGCCCTTATGCCGCTGCGCCAGGATGTCATCGAAGAGTTCGGCAACGAGTGGACAAACCCGGAAAACATGGTCACCAACGGTGCGTACACCCTGACCGACTGGCAGCATGACAGCTATCTGGAGATGACCAGAAGCGAGACCTACTACGGCGGAGATGAAGGCCCGTCCAAGATCACATGGTATCTGAGCGACAGCCAGACCAACATGCTTGCTTCCTATCAGGCAGACGAGTATGACTTCTTCGACGATATCCCGGTTGACCAGATCGAGTCCCTGCGTGAGTCCGGAGATGCTTTCTCCGCAGACCAGGTCGGAACTTACTATCTGTACATGCACACCAAAAACATTCCGGACTGGAGAGTCCGTGCTGCGATCGCACTGTGCATCGACCGTGAGAACATCGTTGAGAACGTAACCCAGGGCGGACAGGTCCCGGCTACCGGCATCACCGCTGCAGGCATCCACAACTCAGAAGGAACCGAGTGGACCGAGTACGTCGGAGAGCCGATGTACAACTGGCTGTCTGAGAATTATCCGGATGCTGATCTGGAGACCTTCTCCGGACGCTGCGACCTTGCTGCACAGCTTCTGGAAGAGGCAGTTGCCGACGGCTATGATGCTGACGCGACCATCGACTATGAGTTCAACACCTCCGAGTCCCACAAGGCAATCGCAGAGGCAATCGCGGCTGACGTTGATTCCACCCTCGGCCTCAAGATGGCTCTGAACAACTCCGAATGGCAGACCTACACCAATAACCTTGGCGAAGGCAACTTCGGTCTTGCAAGACTTGGATGGATCGCTGACTATGACGACGCCAGCACCTACATCGAACTCTTCACCAACGGCAACAGCTACAACTACGGCGAGTGGGAGAACGATGAGTACACCGATCTTGTCAACCAGGCAAAGGCTCTTCCGGGCAGCGTTGAGCGTGACGCGCTCCTGGCTCAGGCAGAAGACCTTCTGTTCGCAGAAGACGGCTGGACCGTATGCCCGCTGTACTTCTACACGCAGCAGTACTGCATGAAGAATCTGACGAATGTCGGCTGGACTCCGCTCGGATACTTCCTGTTCACCTACGCACAGGCAGCTGAGTAAGAAGGACAAAAACTGAATATGTGATACAGAGAGGACCGGCGCCCTGGCGCCGGTCCTCTTGTGTTTCAACAAACCTCTGTCGGGCTTCAAAATTCGGTATTTTGCTAATCGGATACAGCGTCTCCATATTCACGACTGTTCGGGTTGCATAAAATAATCGGAGTATGATATTATCTTTTTGTATGGATTTCCGTGAGATCACTCATACGGTTGGTATGATTTTGGACCTTTGAACTGAGGCTTGGTATGGGAAAATACCGGTACGCGAAGGACTATGCGATCCGTGAGGATACGGGAGATGACGGCCGGCAGAAGATATCGGCGGAGTATACGGCTGCGTTCTATGAATACGACCGGCCGGTCAGCGAGGTAAAGCGCACAGGACGGTATCTGACTCTGCAGGCAGTTCTGATGTGGGCGGCGTTCCTGGGCGGGATGGTTCTCCTGTCAGGTGCGATGAAGACACTCTATGCGGCATTGCCTTACGCCACTCTCGCATTGTGGATCGGCCTCTTTAGCCGCAGCATCCTGACACTGCTTCGGACAGAACCGCCCCTGACACATAAGCAGGCGGATCTTCTGAACAACCAGTTTCCGGCGGTTTCCATGTTTGCCTGCATTTTTTCAGCCCTTGCTCTTGCCGGAGAGGCAGTCGCGCTGTGCCTGGGAAGAGAGTGCCTGTGGGGGGATATCGTCTGGATCGCGTGCGATGTCCTGATCTTCATCCTTGCCGCTATCGCGTTCAGGCGGCGCAGGGAAGTGATGCTCCATCCACTATCAGATGGAGAAGAAACGGTTTCTGCCGGATTTTCGGAATAAACAGCAGGTGATCCCGGAGATCGAAGCAGCCGGTCATGTGTATGAAGCGCTATGGCGCTAAATATATATCAATTAAAAGGAGGTATTTGTTACATGATGAAAATGAGAAGACTGATCGCGCTCACCACTGCAGCCATTCTGGCACTTTCCACATTTGCCATGGCGGAAGCAGTGACGGAAGCGGATACGGAGGCGGAGGTTGTCGCGGTTGAACGCGAGGGCGGAAACATTGTTTACGTCACCAATACATTCGGCCAGAAGTTCAGCCCGTTCTTTGCGACGACCGCCTATGATATGGAAGTTGTCGACCTGACGCAGGTCTTGACGCTGGCTTCAGACCGCGGAGGCGCTGTCGTCTACAACGGCATCGAAGGCGAGACCGTTAATTATAACGGAACGGATTACACTTATTACGGCATGGGCAATGTCGAGGTCACACAGAATGACGACGGAACGGTCGACTACAAGATCACCATCCGTGACGATCAGAAGTTCAGCGACGGTGAACCAATCACCATCGACGACTATATCTTCAGTTTCTATGTATTTGCGGACCCGACCTATGACGGTTCCACCACGCTGTATGCACTGCCGATCGAGGGTATGGAAGAATACCGCAGCGGCATGCAGTCCAAACTGGACCTGCTGCTTGCGACCGGCAAAGAAGGCTATGAAGAAAATGAATACTTTACCGAAGACGAATATAACAGCTTCTGGGAAGCGTTTGATAAAGCCGGTGAGGCCTTCTCGCAGGAGATCGTAGATTACTGCAAAGCCGCCGGATATAACGAAGAGAGCGACAGCGTTGCTGCATGTGCGGCAAACTGGGGCTTTGAGCTGGCAGAGGATGCGACCGCTGCAGACTTCTTCGCATCGATCGTAGACGCTTACGGCTATGATATCAGCGACGAAGGCATGAACGCCGAGTCCGCAGGCACCTCCATGACCGATTTCCTCACCGAGCAGATCGGAGGAGAGGATGCGATGCTGGAACTGCTGAAAGGTATCGAAACCGGATCCGGTGCGGCAAATGTCTCCGGCCTGACCCGCATCGATGACTACACCGTTAACCTCCACATGACCGAGTTTGATGCAACTGCGATCTACAACGTAGGTTTCCAGCTGGCTCCGCTGCATTACTACGGCGACCCGGCCGCCTATGATTATGAGAATAACCAGTTCGGATTCACCAAGGGTGATCTTTCCACCATCAAGGCCAAGACATCCGAACCGGTCGGCGCAGGCCCGTATGTATTTGACGGATACTCAAACGGCGTTGTAACGCTCAAGGCAAACGAGTATTACTTCAAGGGCAAACCGGAGACGGAAGTCCTTCTGATGCAGGAAGGCATCGATTCCGACTATGTGCCGGGCATCGTGACCGGTACCTATGATATCGCGGTTCCGTCCATCAGCGACGAGACCCTGAAGGCGATCCAGGATGCCAACTCCAACGGAGAGCTGGACGGCGATGTCCTGCACACCATTCTGGTTGACTATCGTGGATACGGTTACCTCGGAATCAATGCAGACCTGGTGAACGTGAATGACGAGCCGGGCAGCGAAGAGTCCAAGGCGCTCCGCAAGGGCTTCATGACTCTGTTCTCTGTCTATCGTGACACCGTGATCAACTCTTACTACGGCGACCGCGCTGCTGTCATCCAGTATCCGATCTCCAATACCTCCTGGGCGGCTCCGAAGCCGGCTGACGAGGGTTATCAGACCGCGTACTCCACGGATGTGGACGGCAACCCGATCTACGACTCCTCCATGAGCGAGGAAGAGCGTTACGCAGCGGCGAAGGAAGCTGCCATCGGCTTCTTCAAGGCTGCAGGCTTCACCTATGACGAGGAAGCCGGCAAGTTCACGGATGTTGAGGATACCTATGAGGTTATGATCCCCGGCGACGGACAGCAGGATCACCCG
>CADCOU010000149.1 GCA_902803155.1 uncultured Lachnospiraceae bacterium
CCTGTAACAAAAGATTACTACATAAGGTTACAATAATACACTTAGTACCATAGTAGCAGAATGAAGTGCAAAAAACAAGTTTTTTGAGGCGGTTGCGGGTTTCATGTGCGGCATGCTATAATTGCACGGTTAACGGACTCTGTCCAAAGAACGCTGAATTCAATCACGAGGTGAATCTCATGCCTGATCTGAAAAAAGGAACGGAAGCGGAAACAACGAAGGAGACTACATTGGCACAGGAGATTCTGAGCTGGGTCGAGGTTATCGTCGTCGCAGTCGTTCTTGCCCTGCTCATTGACGGTTTCATCATCATCAATGCAACGGTACCGTCCGGTTCCATGGAAACAACGATCATGACCGGAGACCGGGTCCTGGGCACCCGCTTCGCGTACTGGTCCTCCGCTCCGAAGAGAGGTGACATCGTGGTCTTCCGCTATCCGATCGATGAGGCGAAGGGTAAAAGGACGAAGTTCATCAAGCGGATCATCGGTCTTCCCGGAGAAACCGTAACGATTGAAGACGGCGTTGTCTATATCAACGGGGAAGCGCTTAAAGAGGACTATATCAACGGAACATGGACTGTCATGAATGACGGCATCACATTCCAGGTACCGGAAGATCATTATCTGATGCTCGGGGATAACCGGAATAATTCCAGCGATGCCCGCTACTGGCCTATGATCGCGATACGGGAAGGCATTACTTCCGACGTAGAAGAGGCTGAAAGCTTCGCGTATGTCCACCGGAAAAAGATCCTCGGCAAGGCATATTTCCGCTACTGGCCGCTCAACAGCATGGGATCTCTCTACAAGAAAAAATAAATAAGAAAGTGCCGGGAACTGTTTATGGCTGAATCGTCAAAGAAAAAAGACCTGATCCGTGTCTGTTATGCGCCTGACGGACGCAGCGCAGAGCAGATGATCGCCGTGCTGGAGCAGTACGGGATCCACGCGGTGAGGCACGGCGGAGTGAAGGATATCTACCGGATCGGAGGAGATATCGTCGGTGAGGAGATCATGGTCGATCCTGCCGATCTTCCTGCAGCAAAGGATATCCTGCAGCAGATGACCGGAGATGACACTCCGACTGCCGAAGCATCAGACTCCGTAGCCAGAACCGTGCTGAGCCTCGGCGCCGCAGTCATCCTGTTTATTATTCTGATACTGATCCGCGGCCTGTTCTGACGAGGTAGACTGTATGCCCGAAAGAGTTCTCTGCCTGCTGATCGGCTGCCTGTTCGGAAGCATTCTGACAGCGGCGATCATCGTGAAATTGAAAACCGGAAGATCCGTCTCCGAATTCGGAACCGGCAATCCCGGTATGGCAAATGTTATGCGGATCTTCGGCTTCAGAACAGGAGCCGCAGTGCTGATCGGCGATCTGGGCAAGACGATCGCCGCCGCACTGATCTGCTGTCTCCTGTTCGGGCGCACCTCTGTGCTTCCCGATGGAAAACCTCTCGGTCAGACTGCCGTGCTCTGGGCCGGTCTCGGCGCCGTACTCGGCCATAACTGGCCGCTCTGGCGCCGCCTGAAAGGCGGAAAGGGAGTCGCTGTAACATGCATGGCAATCTTCCTGTTCAGCCCGCTGTGGGGGCTGATCGCAGATGCCGCCGGTATGCTCGTTGTTTTCCGGACCGGATACCTTCCGCTCGGAGCGGTTGTGATCACTGCATTGTTTGCTGTTTTCGCGGGCATCTTCCACGGCACGGAAGCATGCCTCCTCGCAGCTGCGCTCGCCCTGATCATGCTCTCCAGGCATTACCGGGGACTGATCCGTGTGATACAGGGCAGGGAAGAGAAAAACGCCCAGTACCTGAAAAGCAGGAAGTGATCATCTGCCGAGCAGTTCTTTTACTCCGTTCATGAGTGCCGAGAGCATATCGCCCGCGCCGCTCTCTGTCGCAAGACTCTCCGTTCCGAGAAGCATCACATTGACAGTGGCTTTTACCCTGTCATCAGCATTTCTGTATGCGTTGATCAGCTTCTTCTCCTGAGCGCTGACTTTGAATGCGGAAGAAGATGAGCTCTTCGC
>CADCOU010000150.1 GCA_902803155.1 uncultured Lachnospiraceae bacterium
CCGTCCTCCATCAGCCGTTCTTCTTTATGGATCGTGCCGAGGGTGACCATAATACTGTTGGTGCCGTAGTTGTTCAGGTGATGGTAGACGGCAGGAGCGCGAATACTTCCGAGATTGCTCAGCAGGACAGAGGTATAATTCGGATCGCCGTCGGTAAGGAACGTCGGGTTGATTCCCCAGAAGTCCAGATAACGGATGATGCGGATCAGGAGAGCCAGGATCGGACGGGGCAGGGCGGCGAACCAGTCCAGGGTTGAATCGATGCCTCCGGTAGCGTGCTCGCTTTTTCTCATTTCGTGGATATCGCCGAAAATATGCCGGCTGATACTGTCAAGGGTATCATCGTCTTTTGCGACAATCGTCATCAGGGATTCCTCTGCGCCGTCGGCAAAACGACGCTTGGCGACAAAGCTGAGCGAGATCTCATTTCTCTCATACATGCGGTATCCCTGGATGAAGCGGTTCATCAGGGGGCGTTCCTTCAGCATACGAGCCACTCCGGTGATCGCACAATGGAAAATAGTGGTCTTATACTCCGGATGGGATGCATTTTTTGCTTCGAGAAACGGCATCAGTTCAGTGATATCAATAGAGTCATGCAGATAAACCTCGCAGTCTGTCCGCTTGGGAAGCAGGTAGCCCATGACCGTCTGCAGGCCGGGCGCTTTGACAAAACGGCCGTCTCTGCGGTCTCCCCATTTTCTTTTTCTGCGGATCTCTTTATTCTGCGCCATGAAGCGTCTCCTTCCTTATCTCCTCATCTTCGTCAGATACCCGATATGAATAGTTTACCATGAAGTCTGCCGGATGTCAGACCGGGTGTTTATACACTGTTTGTCTGCGTCAGCTCAGCGGCGGCTTCTTCCTCGAGGGCACGGTAGGAAACCTTGCCGACCAGAGTTTTCGGAAGCTCGCTGCGGAAAATGATCTCCTTCGGAAGCGCGTAGGCTGCGATGTGCTGTTTCAGGAGTCCCATGATCTTTGCCCGGAGAGTGTCATCACCCGGTACGCCTTCCCGGGGGACAATATAGGCACGGATCCGCTGCATCCGTCTCGGATCCGGTACGCCGATCACGCAGCAGTACGCAACGTCAGGACAGCTGTCGATCACATTTTCCAGCTGGCCGGGATATACGTTGTATCCGTTTGTTACGATCATACGCTTGATGCGCTGGCGGAAGTAAACGAACCCGTCCTCATCCATGTATCCGAGGTCGCCGGTATAGAGCCAGGTCTTGCCGTCGCTGAGCACGCGCAGTGTCTGCGCGGTCTCCTCCGGATTATCGAGGTATCCAAGCATCAGTGTCGGACCGCTGATGATGATCTCTCCTTCTGTTCCGCGGGGCAGTTCGTCATCCGTACCCGGTTTGACGATACAGTACTGTGTATCCGGGAACGGGAGCCCGATGCTGTTTTCTCGGTAGTCGTCGCGCGGTGTCAGGCAGCTGGCGGTAACACATTCGGTCAGGCCGTAGCCTTCCCGGATCTGGATCTGTGCATGATGCTCTTCCAGAAAAGCGTCCACCTTTTTCTTCAGCTCGACGGACAGGGAATCCCCGCCGCAGAACATACCGATCAGAAAATCGAGGCTCTTTCCCTCAAGCTGCGGGAGATGGAGCAGCGCTTCGAAAATAGTCGGGACACCCGCGATGAAATTGGGATGCTTTTTGATCAGCATATCTGCGTATGTTTTCGCAGAAAAGGTCGGCATGAGGATGCAGCAGGCGCCGTATGCAAGTACCGTATGAAGATTGATGCCGAGACCGAAACCGTGAAAACAGGGCATGCAGCTGAGCATGGTCAGACCGGCATGGAATTCCTGTCCGATCGCTTCAACTGCCTGCACGGCAAGTGCATTGAAGTTGTAATCCGACAGCATGATGCCTTTCGGCGTTCCGCTGGTTCCGCCGCTGTAGAGAATGACGGAAGTCCGGTTTCTGTCAAAACGGATATCCGGAAGCGGGACACCTGCCGTTCCCCGCCTGAGGAAGTCTTTCCAGAGGACCGCATCGGAGCCTTTGCGGGGAAACTTAAGATACTCCCTGCCCTTTTTCAGGATATACGCTGCCGCAAGGTGCGGGGGGAGATCTTCCTGCATACGGGTAAGCAGGATGGTAACCGGGTGGTCCGCATCGGAGATGGCCTGGTCGACCGTCTCATAGAAAAGATCAACCGTCAGGATATACTTGCTCTTTGAAAGATTCAGGTAGAATGTGATCTCGCTCCGGGC
>CADCOU010000151.1 GCA_902803155.1 uncultured Lachnospiraceae bacterium
GGGCGCCATCATCAAGTCCTACTGGGCACAGGAGCACGGAATCGATCCTGAGGATATCTTCGTAGTATCCGTCATGCCCTGCGTAGCGAAGAAGTTTGAGAAAGAGCGCGAGCAGGAGAAGGTGAACGGGATCCCGGATGTGGATGCTGTCATCACCACCAGAGAGCTTGCCAGAATGATCCGCAGAGCAGGTATCATGTTCCGCCGTCTTCCGGATGAAGACTGGGATCAGGATATCATGGGCGATTACACCGGTGCGGGCGTCATCTTCGGCGTAACCGGCGGTGTTATGGAAGCAGCGCTCCGTACCGTTTACTTCAAGCTTACCGGCAAGGAAAAAGACCAGATCACCTTCGAAGAGGTACGCGGTCATGACGCCGGCATCCGCGAGGCGGCGATCGACATCAACGGAACCGTTGTAAACGTCGCGATCGCTTCCGGCATGCGCAGCGCTAAGGTCCTTCTGGATGAGATCCGCGAGGGCAAGAGCAAATACCAGTTCATCGAGATCATGGGCTGTCCGGGCGGCTGCATCAATGGCGGCGGCCAGCCGTATATCAGAAGCGCATTCCTTCCGAATGAAGCGGACGATATCGAGGACACCTACAAGGAGAAGAGGGCGCAGGCTCTGTATTCAGAGGACGAGCGTCTGGTACTCCGCCAGTCTCACAACAACCCGCAGATCATCGAGCTGTACGAGAAGTACCTCGGCGAGCCGAATTCCCACAAGGCACACGAGCTGCTGCATACTTCATATGCAGGCAGAGTCGGTTTCAACGAGATCGAGGAATAACTTCCGCATCAATGTGAGATCATTTTCGGATGAGGATCCCCTCCGGTATTGCCGGAGGGGATTTTATATAGTGCCGTCTGCATGTTTATGCTATACTTGTTAACGGAGCCGGTAATCTGGCGGAAGAAAAGAGTTCAGTAACTGGGTAAGGAGAGGAGTGAAGAGAATGAAGATCAGAAAAGTATTGGGAATTCTTACGGCAGCTGCATGCGTTCTGGCGCTTGGAGCAGGTGCGGTCACAGCGGACTCTGCAGAGGGAACGCCGATCTCCGTGTGTATCATCACCTCATCAGGCATCGATGACGGCAGTTTCAACCAGGACTGCTACAATGGTATCCTGGCATTTATCGACGAGCATCCGGACTGCAAGGTAACGGATATCAAGGAATCCGACTACAATGAGCTGATTCCGACCGTAGAGAAGTCTGTCGGAGATTACGATGTTTTCGTTCTTCCCGGATATAACTTTGCCGGCATCGGCGATATCGCACAGAACAATCCGGACAAGAAGTTCCTGGTGGTCGACTCCACCATCACCGACAGCGAAGGCAATGCCCTGACACTGGATAATGTATATACGATGACCTTCAAAGAGCAGGAAGGCGGTTTCCTGGCTGGCGTCGCAGCAGCACTTACCACAAAGAGCGGCAAAGTTGCGGTTGTCAATGGCATGCCGTTCCCGTCCAATGTCAACTATGAGCTCGGTTTCATGAGCGGTGTGAAGCATGCAGTCGACAATTATGGCGCAGAAGCGGAGTGCGTTGAGCTCCCGTCCTTTGCAGGAACGGATCTGTTCGGCAATGACGTAGGCGGCAATTACACCGGCGATTTCACCGACGAAGCGCAGGGCAAGGTGGTCGGCGAGGCACTGATCGGGGAAGGCTGCGATGTTCTCTTTGTCGCTGCAGGCGCTTCCGGAAACGGTGTCTTCACGGCTGCAAAGGAAGCGGACGGCGTCTATGTGATCGGATGTGACGTAGACCAGTACGACGACGGCGTAAACGGCAGCGGCAACATCATCCTGACATCCGCACTGAAGGTCATGCACTCCAACGTAACCCTTCAGCTGGAGAACATCTACAACGGAACATTCGAGGGCCAGGATGCTCTTCTTGGCGCTGATACCGACTCCACCGGCTATGTATCGGCGGAAGGACGCCAGCAGCTGTCCGAGGATGCGATCGCGAAGCTGGACGAGTGCTTTGAACTGCTCAAGTCCGGTGAAGAAGTCCCGGCATCCCAGGAAGATTTCCAGGGTCTGAAATAATAACAGTTCCGGATCATAAAGAACCGGATCTGCGCTGAGATAAAGCGCGCTGCAGAGCCTCTCCGGTGCCATGCCGGGGAGGCTTTCAACTCAGTTGGGGGACTCTCTTCTGAGTACGGCACCGCGGCAGGAATGCGGATGACATTTCTGCCCTGAGAGTAAAGAGGACTCAAGATGAACGATTATATAGTGGAGATGCGTCATATCACAAAGCGCTTCCCCGGGATCATCGCCAACGATGACGTGAGCATCGGCATACGGAAAGGAGAAGTGTTCGCGCTTCTTGGAGAGAACGGCGCGGGCAAGTCTACGCTGATGAGTATGCTGTTTGGCATGTATACACCGGATCTGGGAGAGATCCGGATAAAGGGAAAAACAGTCAGGTTCCGATCCTCCAACGATGCGGCTGCCCTGAATATCGGGATGGTCCATCAGCATTTCAAACTGGTGGACAACTATACCATTGCCGAGAATATCGTACTGGGTGTGGAACCCATGACGCGGAAGCTGGGCTTCCTGCCGTCTGTCGATATGAAGCGGGCTAACCGTGAGATCGCGGAGTTGTCCAAAGAGTACGGACTGGAGGTCAATCCTACAGATCTGATCGAGAACGTGCCGGTATATATCCGGCAGAGGGTCGAGATCCTGAAGATGCTGTACCGGAAAGCGGAGATCATGATCTTCGACGAACCGACGGCAGTCCTTACACCCTCTGAGATAGAATACCTGCTGAAGATCATAGACAATCTGCGCAGTGCCGGAAAGACCATCATCCTGATCACACACAAGATCGAGGAGATCAAACAGATCGCGGACCGCTGCGCGATCCTCTGCCGCGGCCGGCTGATCGATATCATGGATGTAAAAACCGCTTCCGTACAGGAGATGGCCAACATGATGGTGGGCAGGGAGGTGGACTTCAACCTGCATAAAAACCCGCCTTCATTCGGGGAAACAGTTCTGGAAGTACGGAATCTGACGGTTCGGAATGAGCATCATTTCCCGGTTGTCAAAGGTGTTTCATTCTCCATCCGCGCGGGAGAGATCTTTGCGATTGCCGGGGTTTCCGGCAACGGCCAGACCGAGATCGCTGACGCCGTTGCGGGGCTTGTCGATACAGCGGAAGGAAACATCCTGCTGAATGGGAAGGATATCTCAGACGTGTCGATCAGAGACCGTGCGGGAGAGGGGATCTCCTATATCCCGGAGGACCGGCAGAAGACAGGCGTTGTGATGGATTTCTCACTGGCGGATAATCTGGCGCTCCGGCGGTATCCGAAGGAACCCTATTCTCACCACGGGATCCTGGATTTCGGGAAGATCCGTGAGAACGCCGACAGCATGATTACCCGGTACGACATCCGTTCCGGACGGGGCGGGGAAACCATCGTCCGCTCCATGAGCGGCGGTAACCAGCAGAAGGCGATTATCGGACGTGAGATAGAGGAGCATTCATCCCTGATCATCTTTGTGCAGCCGACCAGAGGACTGGATATCGGAGCTATCGAAAATGTCCATAAACAGATCCTGGCAGAGAGGGACAGGGGGGCTGCGATCCTGCTCATTTCCCTGGAACTGAGCGAAGTCATGGAACTGGCTGACACCATCGGCGTGATTTTCGGCGGAGAGATGCTTAAGATCGCTCCTGCCGAGAGTCTGACGCGCAACGATGTAGGACGCTATATGATGGGGGTGAAGGACGCATGAACGAGAAGAAAAACAGGGGCCTGGCCGGACTTCTGAGCAGTGACCGGTGGTCGGACTTTACCGTTTCTGTCCTGGCTATCCTGCTGATGCTTATCACCTCCAGTATCATATTGCTTTTGATGGGCAGGAATCCTCTGGTGGCGTTTCGCAGTTTCCTGCAGGGATGCGGTATTCTTCCAAAGGCAAACTATGGAGGCGGCAGCGGTATGCTGTCGGACTTCTTTGACTATCTGAATATCCTCTCTCCCATGCTGCTGGCGGCACTTTCTTTCATAGTTGCCTTCAAGACCGGCCTGTTTAATATCGGTATATCCGGACAGATGCTGCTCTCCGGATTCCTTGCGACAATTATGGTCGGTTATATCAAGGAACTCTCTCCGTGGCTTGCCAAGCCTCTGGTTCTGCTGATCGGTGCAGCGGCCGGAGGACTGTGCGGTGCGCTGATCGGTTTCCTGAAATACCGGTTCAATATCCACGAGGTCGTCTCCACGATCATGGTGAACTATATTATCAGCTTCACCACGGGATTCTTTATCAATACCCGTTACGTGGATATGCTGACCCGCTCCAGCCGGATCTGTACTCCCGCGGCGAGGCTGACCTGGACCAAGGTACCCATCGGCGGCGTCAGCTGCAACATACCGCTGGGAATCGTGATCGCGATCGTCTGCGCACTGCTCGTGAAGTTTATCTTCGACCGCACGGTCTTCGGATTTGAGCTGAAAGCAGTCGGGACTAGCCGCAGCTGCGCCAGATACGTCGGTGTGAATGTCAGAAAGAGTATCATCCTGTCCATGGCATTTTCCGGTGTATTCGCGGGACTTGCCGGCGTCACCTACTATCTGGGCTACACGAATACCATGGTTCCGAAAACGCTCCCCGGGATGGGATATGATTCCATCGCCGTTGCGCTGCTGGGAAACTCTTCCCCGATCGGCGCGATCTTTGCCTCTGCTATCGTGACGATCTTCCAGAGCGGAGCAAACTATATGAGCAGTTCGGTCGGCGTTGCCAAGGAGATCGCTTCCCTGATCACGGGGGTCCTGCTCCTGTTCGCGGCCTGCGGTGAGTTCATGAAGGAACTCGGACGCAGGAAGATCCAGAAGGAGGAAGATAAGAGGATACAGGCCATACAGGCAGCTCACCTGAAGGAGGTTTCAGAGAAAGGAGGCGCGGACAGATGACCAAATTATTTACGGACGGATTATCATTTGCCCTTCCGCTTCTGATTATGGCAGTCGGCGCAATCTATTCGGAAAAGAGCGGCGTGACGAATCTGGCGATCGAAGGATTTCAGGGATTCGGCGCGTTTATCGGCGCGCTTGCCGCGGTTCTTATCATGAGACATGTTTCGGACAGTTCCCAGGTACCGATCTATGTTGCCATGCTGTTTGCGGCGCTTGGCGGAGGCGTTTACGCATGTCTTCACGCACTGCTGTCAGTGAACTTCAAGGCGAACCAGGTGATCAGCGGCGTAGTGGTCAATATCCTTGCTGTCGCGATGACGACATTCTTTACCAGCGCGGCAAACACGGCGCTCACCGGTACCGCGTCCAACAAGTTCATACTCGGGGTTTCCAACCGGTATACGATCCCTGTGATCTCAGGGGTCCCATGGATCGGAGGCCTTTTCCAGAAAATGTATCCGTTTGAGTGGATCATTATCGTTCTGGTGATCTTCTTCTGGTATCTGATGTACCGGACCCGCTTCGGCATGCGTCTCCGCGCCTGCGGTGAGAATCCCCAGGCACTGGATGCGGCGGGCGGGAACGTGGTGAGGACCAGATGGATCGCGGTGATCATCTCCGGCGCGCTCTCCGGAATCGGGGGAATCTGCTTTGCCTATTCCATCATGGCGAACTATTCTCCGAGCATCTACATGGGATACGGGTATCTCGCCATAGCGGCCATGATCTTCGGCAACTGGAGCATTCCGTCGACTGTACTGGTATGTCTGGTATTCGGTATGGCGAAGGCCGGAGGCCAGCAGCTCTGCATAGCCATGAAACTGTCCAGCAATTACACGGATATCTTTAATATGCTGCCCTATGTACTGACCATGCTGCTGCTGATCTTCTTCTCGAAGCGGAATCATCCGCCGCAGGCCAGCGGACAGGTCTGGGATAAGAGCAGGAGGTAACAGATGCGGTTGCCTTTTTACAGAAAATGAGATACTTTATTTATTGAGAATGACTCACCCAGCATGAAAGGAGCAATTGATTATGAATGTATCACCTCTCCAGAAAGCAAGATATGAGTACAGCCCGAAGCTTCCGGGAATGCTCAGGAACGGTATCGCTGACATCTGTGTAAAAGAGGGCGAGGCAACGCAGAGCGTAGCGGATCAGGACAAGATCAGCGCACTCTTCCCGAATACTTACGGCAAGAAAGAGATCACTTTCCAGAAGGGTCAGAATACCTCTGCCGCAAAGAAACAGGTTGTCGGCGTGATCCTGTCAGGCGGACAGGCTCCCGGCGGACACAATGTTGTCTGCGGTCTGTACGATGCCCTGAAGGCGACCGACAAGGATAATGTGCTGTACGGTTTCAAGGGCGGTCCGAGCGGACTTCTCGAGGATGATTTCATCGTCATGGAAGACGATTACATCGACCAGTACAGAAACACCGGCGGTTTTGACATTATCGGTTCAGGCAGGACCAAGCTGGAAACAGAAGAGCAGTTCGCCATTGCTGCAGAAGTCTGTAAGAAGCACGGCATCACTGCTATCGTTATCATCGGCGGTGACGACTCCAACACAAATGCGGCAGTGCTTGCTGAGTATATGGCAGCACACAATACAGGCGTCCAGGTGATCGGCTGCCCGAAGACGATCGACGGCGACCTGAAGAATGAAGACATCGAGGCTTCTTTCGGTTTCGATACCGCTACCAAGACCTACAGTGAGCTGATCGGTAATATCGAGAGAGACTGCAATTCTTCCAAGAAGTACTGGCATTTTATCAAGGTCATGGGCCGCAGCGCTTCTCATGTAGCGCTTGAGTGCGCACTCGAGACCCAGGCTAATGTCTGCCTGATTTCTGAGGAGGTAGCCGAGAAGAAGATGTCTCTGTCCCAGATCGCAGATCAGATTGCCGACTCCGTGGAAGTCAGGGCTGCAAAGGGCTGGAACTTCGGCGTTGTTATCATTCCGGAAGGCGTCGTGGAATTCGTTCCGGAGTTCTCTGTACTGATCGGTGAGATCAATGAGCTTCTGGCCGGAGAAAAGGCTGCGGCGTTCAATGCGCTTGAGAACTGGGATGCCAAGTATGCGTTCATCGAAAAAGGACTGACGAAGGAGTCCATGGAAGTCTTCGCAATCCTTCCGCAGGCGATTCAGCAGCAGCTGTTCCTCGACAGGGATCCGCACGGAAACGTACAGGTCTCCCTCATCGAGTCCGAGAAACTGTTCTCCGCCATGGTCGGAGCGAAGCTTGCCGAGAGGAAAGCGGCCGGCACCTATAACGGAAAGTACAATGCCATGCACCATTTCTTCGGATATGAAGGAAGATGCGCGTGCCCGTCCAACTTCGACGCGGACTACTGCTACTCCCTGGGCTACAATGCTTTCATGCTGATCCAGTACGGCTACACCGGATACCTCTCCAAGGTTTCCAACCTGTCCGCACCGGCTGAAGAGTGGGTTGCGGGCGGTATGCCGATCACCAAGATGATGAACATGGCGAGAAGGCACGGCGAGGATAAGCCGGTCATCCGCAAGGCTCTGGTAGAGCTCGACGGCGCTCCGTTCAAGTACTTCGAAGCACACAGGAAAGAATGGGCGGAGAATACCTGCTTCACCTTCCCGGGAGCGATCCAGTACTTCGGACCGTCATCCGTATGTGATCTCACGACCAGGACGCTGGCTCTTGAGAAGGGCGAGTGATCGGTGAGATTCCGGACTTAACGGTATAACAGTAAAGAAGCAGCCGGCTCGATAACCGAGCCGGCTGTTATATATGTCATTTTAAACCTTCCAGCAGAAATCAGGCTTCCGGATATCGTGAAGCCCCTTCGGTTTACTCCCAGAATTCGTGTTTGCCTGTTGCCTGGCTGAGCACCTTCCGGAATTCCATCATGGAAGTGTAGTTCGGAAGGGCAAATACAGGCCGCCCTTCCGCCTTCAGGAGCGGGAGCAGTTCGTTGTAATCACGGACGATCTGCTGCATATCATCGCCGGCGCCGGCTTTCGTCAGCCGCCCGGACAGTTCGTCGGCACATTCGCCGCAGACAAACAGTTTCTTCAGGTGCGGATCTCTGCAGAGCTTCTCATAATCCGTATCGTTGATCCAGGAGATGTCATGCCCGTCCCCGGTCTGATTGTTCAGGCAGAGTACTGCGGTATAGTCTTCATCCAGACCTGTCAGGTATGAGAAGGCCTGGTTGCAGCCTGCCGTATTCTTCACCAGGATCATCTGCAGGCGCAGGCCGTCGAGGTCAAATGTTTCCATTCTTCCGAATGCGGACTGTACGGTGGACAGAGAATCGATAGCTTCCTGAACCGGGATTCTCAGCGCGCCGGCCGCACCGATCGCGGCGGCGGCATTGTACACGTTATAAACCGCGGGAAGAGCGATCTGTACCTCATGTTCTTTTTTTCCTGTTATCATGTGGACCGTGCTTCCGGAAGCGGCGATCCTGTCGATGGAAGTGACGCGGACCTGGGGAGTTACCCTGCAGTAACCGCAGGAGGTGCAGCGAAAACCGCCCAGATGCGCGTAGATATGGTAGTCATACTCATATTCCGCGCCGCACTTCGGGCAGACACCCGCGTCAGACAGGTCAACATTGCCCTGCACGCCGACACTCTCCTCGAGGCCGTACCAGATCACCCGGTTCGGTACGCCCAGAGCCAGGGAAGCACTGAGTGGCTCATCCGCATTGAGAACCAGGATTGTTTTCGGATCCGTTTCGATACCGGTGCGGATCTCCTTCAGCGTATTCTGAACGCTGCCGTAGCGGTCTACCTGATCACTGAACAGATTCGTGACAACGACTGCTTTCGGATGCACGAGCGGAACGACCTGCTTCAGCGCGCCTTCATCGCATTCCAGTACTGCATAATGAGCCTTCGACCTGCCTGTCCAGGTGGCATTATCGATAAGGTCCGCTGTGATCCCCCTGAGGAGATTGGCGCCGGAATTGTTGAGCAGGCATTCGCGGCCGGAGGAGATCAGCGCATGACGGATCATGTTGCAGGTGGTCGTCTTGCCGTTTGTGCCGGTGACCACGACGATCTCCATGCCGTCAGAGACGGTCTCCGTGATACCAGGGCAGAGCTTCATGGCAATCTCACCGGGGATGGAAGTGCCGCCACGTCCTGTCCTGCGAAGGATGGAACGGGTGAGTTTACAGGATGCGATTGAAACTGCGGACTGCAGCGGATTTGCTTTGGACATAATCATTACTCCATTGCGCCGCCCTGACAGAGCGGCGGTTTCAGTTCTTTAATCTGTTGCCGTTTCTAACCTTATAGTTTTCCTGTCCTGATGTCAAGCAGAGCCGGCTGATCAAAGATGCCGGCCTATTCGGGCAAAGATATTGCACAGCTTTGACGGTACTGGAACTGACTGCATACATACTGTATAATCATATCGACAACAGACCCCGGAAACATCTCTCATGAAAGAAGAATTCCGGGGTTTTTCGACCGGCGAAAGCCGGAAAAGGAGAGAATTATGCTGTATACCTGCAATTCATGCGGCGCCTCCATGGTCTATGACCCGGAGAAGAAGTCGCTGGTATGCCCACAGTGCGGTTCTGTCAGCAGCAAAATGTCCGAAGCAGGCGCTTCCATGAAGATGGAGTGCCCGAACTGCGGCGCTGCACTGGAGGGAGCGGAGAGAAGGCTGGTTTATCAGTGTCCGTACTGTTCTTCATGGATGAGTGTCGACGCCAACCTGGCGGCGGAAGACGCGCCGGTCAGGATCACTCCGTTCACGTTCGGAAGGAAAAAAGCCCGGGAAAATATCCTCGAAGCGTTTGACCATATCCCATTTCTTCCGGGAAGGTTTCTGAAGGATCAGGAAGGAAATGACATCGATGCGCTCTATGCCCCATTCTGGCTCTATACGATGGAGGGGACGGGCGTATATGAGTATACAGGTGAAAAACAGCACTCGCATCATCACGGAAGGACCACCATCACGGACCATGAGGTCTATGAGATAAACAGGACGGTTCAGTACCGTTTCGACGAGGTCACGGTTGACGCGATGGACAGACTGGACGATGAGACGATCGACGCAGCGCTTCCCTATGACAGGTCGCTCGCGAAACCGATGGACCCGATCTACCTTGCGGGGACGGAGTCTTATCTGCCGGACAGGGGAAAGGATGAAGAGGAATATGTCGGACGCGCGCGCAGCTGGGCTCTGGACTCCGTGGACGCGAAAGAGACGGAGCTGACAAAAGGCTACATGGGACTGAAGAAAAAGAAGCGTGAGCGCACTCTGGAAGAGGTTCCGGATGAGACAAAGATCGTTCTGCTTCCGGTCTACCGCTATGAATATAAAGGCTTCGGGACGCACCGTATCTATATGAACGGTACAACCGGGAGAATGTCAGGCAACGCGCCGTGCGATAAGAGAAAAGTGATACTTCATTATCTGTTCGAAGCAGCCTGCACTGTGGTTTCTGCAGCTGCCCTTGTGGGAATACTGGGGGTGCTGTTATGAGAAGGATAAGTGAAATGAATACGGCAGACCGCGGCATGGCAAGAACCAGGATCTTTTTCATGGCGGGTACGATCCTGCTGGTAGCTCTGTGGGCGGCTGTGATCGGATCGAAAGTCGGCTTCGGAGTCATAAAGGGAAGGACCAATCCCCAGCAGTCAGGCACAAAGAGAGTTCTGGACTGGGCAGACATGCTCACGGATGAGCAGGAAGAAGCGCTTGAGAAAAAGATCGCCTCGGCCGAGAAGGCGATCAGCGCGGATATCGTCATCCTCATTATGAATGAATCCATAGAGGAGAAGTATCCGGATCTCATCTATATGAGAAGCGATGAGACGGACGCCTACAAAGGGATCCGGAGATATGCGGAAGAATTCTGGGTCGATCAGGGCTATGGCTGGAATGAGCCGGGCGATACCGGAAACGGGATCATCATGGTGGACAATATCTACCGTGAGAGCAATGGATGGGTCTACAACTGGGTTGCAGGCGCGGGAGATCTGCGCTTCTCCGTTGGAAATGACAACTGCCAGGAACTCTCCCAGAGTTTTACGGACCGGCTGCCTTACGGAGACATGCCGAGATACAGTCAGACTTATGCGGACGCCCTGATGTCGTTTGTAGACGACTGCAGCACATTCGGCCTGAAGCTGAGAGGCATGCTCGGATGGAGGCTCTACACGCCCGCATCGATATTCGCGACGATCACGTCAAGCATAGCCGCGACCATAGCGGTATTCATCATTCTGTGCATACTCTTCGGAAGGATGATCTGGCACCTGCATTACAACGGGAGACAGAAGAAGGATAAATCCGCGAAGAAGAAATCCGGCAGTTTCCTGGCCGGACTTGGCGGGACTGTTGTGATGATGGGATTCTTTATCCTGGCATCCTACAACACGTTTACAGCGGTAGCCGCGGTATTCGCCGCAGTCATCATCTACCTCGTGGTAGCGGCGCTTAAGGGAAAGCAGGAATCGGACGATTCCGATAAGAAGAAAGGGAAAAAGGGAGAAAAGGCCGGGGCGCCGTTTGCGCGCAAGATTATGCTTGCTCCGGATGCCTACGACATCGTCCGGAAGGATAACCGGCTGGTAAGGCGCTACACCACTTCCTACACGGAGAGCGACAGCAGTTCCTCCGGCGGCGGTTTCTCCGGTGGCGGTGGAGGCGGTGGCTTCTCAGGAGGCGGCGGAGGCGGAGGCTTCTCCGGAGGAGGGAGCCACAGGTAAGAAAATGCGCCATCTTTCTTCATGACAGCAGGCACCTTTGATATGCTCGTCGCCTACCTTCACTTTGCTGCGAACCTATCTGCCAGCGCTCCCGCTCCTATAGAAGCGTGGTCGCTCCGCGCTGGTCTCCGCTCCGCTTCGGTCGGTGCTGAACGCTCGTCCACTGGACGAGCAGCACCAAGGTTCTTGCAAAGATCAGTCGGCTCCTAATGCATTCAAAGGTGCCTGCTGCCACTTCGGATCGATGGCGCTGTTTACATTTACAGTTCCTGTGCCTCATAGAGCTTCGCGTATTCGCCGCCCTGCTCCATGAGCTGCCGGTGCGTTCCTTCTTCCACGATACGTCCGTCCTCGATCACGATGATGCGGTCGGCACTGCGGACCGTTGACAGGCGGTGCGCGATCACGAAGGATGTACGGTTTTCCATCAACGCTTCAAAACTGTGCTGGATCCGCTCTTCCGTGATCGTATCCAGCGCACTGGTAGCCTCGTCGAGGATCAGGACTGCGGGGTTTTTGAGGAAGATCCGGGCGATCGAGATGCGCTGGCGCTGTCCTCCCGACAGTCTGGTTCCCCGCTCGCCCACATAGGTGTCGAAACCGTCCGGCATCTGCAGGATATCCTCGAGGATCTCCGCGCGCTGTGCCGCGATCATCACTTCTTCATCGGAGGCTTCCGGTTTTCCGTAGCGAATGTTTTCCCGGATCGTATCGGCGAAAATGAAGACTTCCTGCTGCACGATGCCGACGGCGCTGCGCAGGGAATTCTTCGTAACATCCCTGATATCGGTCCCGTCGATCCGGATGGAACCTTCCGTCACATCATAAAACCTCGGGATCAGCTGGCAGAGCGTGGTCTTGCCTCCGCCGGATTCCCCGACGACAGCGATCATCTCGCCGCCCTTCACATGCAGATCGACATGATGGAGGACTTCGGAATGCCCTTCATAGGAGAAACTGATATCGTTGAAATCCACCGCGCCTTCTGTGACCGTGAGCACCTCGGCATCCGGTTTCTCTTCTACAGTCGGCTTCAGTTCCATGATCTCCGAGAAACGTCTCAGTCCGGCCATACCGCTTGCAAAGATCTCAGCAAACTGGGCCATCTTCCGGATCGGTGTCACGAACGAACTGACGAACAGGGTGAATGTGATCAGGTCGATGTAATTCATCTTATCCTTCATGATCAGATACCCTCCCACCGTGATCACGACCGGTGGAAGGATGCCCATGAAGAGCTCCTGAGATGAGGAGAAGATCCCCATTGCCCGGTAAAATTCATTTTTGGCAGTGCGGTATTCTTCGTTTGCGCCTGAAAATCTCCGGTTGTCCTCCTCTTCATTTGCAAATGCCTTGGAGGTTTTCATGCCGGACAGGCTGGATTCGATATCCGTATTGATACCGGCCAGCTTTGCCTTGACATTTGCGGATGCGCGCGACATTCCGCGGCGCTGCGCCATCGTAAGGATCAGGAAGATCGGGATCAGTACGGCGACCACCAGCGCCAGACGCCATTCGATGGTGAACATCAGGATTAGGGCACCGGTTACGGTGAGCAGCGATATGGTCAGATCCTCAGGACCGTGGTGAGCAAGCTCAGTGATCTCGAACAGATCTCCGGTCAGGCGGCTCATCAGGTTGCCGGTCCGCATCTTATCATAGAAGTCGAAGTCGAGCGACTGCAGATGATGGAACAGATCCGCCCGGATGTCAGTCTCGACGCGGATACCGAAGGTGTGCCCCCAGTACGCCATGACATAGTAGCAGAATGAACGCAGCACGTATGCAAGGCCAACCACGAACATGACTGTGAAGAACGCGCGGTATCTCTGGTCAGGCAGCAGGGTATACATAACATGCCTTGAGACCAGGGGAAATGCCAGTTCCACCCCGGCGGCAAGGAAAGCACAGACCATGTCCAAAGCAAAGAGGCGCATGTGTGGTTTGAAATATCGAAACAGCATTTTCAGCATAGTGTCAGGATCTCCGTAATGAAAATGATGCCCCCGCCCCGCTACGGCGCCGGACGACGGCAGTCGGATGCAGATGGAGGAAGATTACGTTGAAACTATCACAAAGACAGGAAATACGCAACTGCCTGACAGGCTGCAAATGAATGGGAACCAGCTTCTTTTGAAATCTTTTCCGCATATTCGGATGGTTCCTGTGGTATAGTAGACGGACAGAAAGGAGACAGGCGTCATGATCTATCTGGAACTGTTTATCGCCTTTGCGAAGATCGGGGTTCTGACTTTTGGCGGCGGGTACGCGATGCTCCCGATCATCCAGAGGGAGATCGTAGAGAAGAAAAAATGGGTGACGGAGGCGGAAGTCATGGATTACTACGCCATCGGACAATGCACGCCGGGCGTGATCGCCGTTAACACCGCAACATTTACCGGCCGGCATATCGCAGGCAATCTGGGCGGGATCTGCGCCACTGCCGGCGTTGTATTCCCGTCGATCGTCATCATCACCTTCATAGCAGCACTGATCAGGGGATTTGCCTACTTTAAGCCTGTTCAGGACGCTCTTGCGGGGATCCGCGTGTGTGTCTGCGTCCTGATCTTCAACGCGGTCGTAAAGATGTGGAAAAAGGCCGTGGTCGACCGGGTGACGCTGATCCTGTACGCACTGATCCTGGCAGCCTCCGTTTTCTGGCACGCATCCCCGATCCTGATGGTTGTTATCGCCGCCGCAGCCGGGCTGATCGTGAAAGGGAGGGCTGAGACATGATGCTGTATCTGAGGCTCTTTCTTGAATTCTTTAAGGCGGGTCTGTTCGCCATCGGAGGCGGTATGGCGACGGTTCCGTTCCTGCAGGATATCGCGCGCAAGACCGGGTGGTATACGGCGGGCGACCTTGCCGATATGATCGCGGTCTCCGAGAGCACGCCGGGACCGATCGGCGTCAACATGGCGACCTATGTCGGTTATACGACGGTGCACAGCCACTATGGGCCTGTCGCAGGAATCCTAGGAGCGGTTACGGCTACAGTCGGACTCGTGACTCCGTCGGTCATCATCATTCTGATCATCGCAAAGTTCCTGGAGAAGTTCCGTGACAACCGGTATGTCAATGCCGCGATGTACGGGCTCCGGGCAGCTTCTGTCGCGCTGATTTCATCCGCCGGGATCTCCGTCGTCCTGATCGCCGTATTCCGGATCGGGTCATTTTCCGAGTGGAGGTCGGCCGTCATCGATTACCGGTGCTTTGTACTGGCCGTCGTGATCCTGATCCTGACGCGGTGGGTGCCAAAAGTGAAGAAGATGCATCCGGTGGTTTTCATCGCGGCATCCGCACTGATCGGGATCGTATTCCATATGTCGGGCCCGGTCTGAATGTGACAAAACGGATAAAAGAGCCGGTCTGTGAAGGACTGGCTCTTTTCGCGTATTTGCTCTTGTGCTATTATAAAATCAGTATTGTACCCTGCAGAATTGCGGGAACATAAGTGAATCAATGAACTTTACGGCAGAGTGTGCCCCGGCGGCGGATAAAGGGAGGAAAGATATGAGAAATATACTATTTGCAGCATCGGAAGGCGTTCCGTTCATCAAGACAGGAGGTCTTGCAGACGTAGTCGGTTCTCTTCCGCTGGATATCGACAGACAGTATTACGATGTCAGAGTGATCATGCCCCGCTATAACTGCATGTATCAGAACATGAAAGACAAGATGGAGTACATGACGAGCTTCTACATGGACTTTGATTACCACTCCATGTATGTGGGGCTGTTTCACGCCGAGGTCGAGGGAGTGCAGTACTACTTCATCGACAACATGGATTTCTTCAATACGGAAAAGGTCTATACAGACGATGCGCTGTTTGAGATCAAGCGCTTTGCGTTCTTCTCGAAGGCAGTGCTCAGCGCGCTGCCCACGCTCGGTTTCCGTCCGGATCTGATTCACTGCCATGACTGGCAGACCGGCCTGATCCCGGTTTACCTGAAGGGCAGCTTCCAGGAGAACGAATTCTATCGCGGCATCAAGACGGTCATGACGATCCATAACCTGCGGTTCCAGGGGAAATGGAATCCGAAGGATGTCGCGGCGATCACCGGTCTGTCCGAGTATTATTTCACCCCGGATAAACTGGAAGCCTACAAAGATGCAAACCTGCTCAAGGGCGGCCTGGTCTATGCGGATGCGATCACCACGGTTTCTCCGACCTATGCGGAAGAGATCAAGACTCCGTTCTACGGTGAGAACCTCGAAGGGATCCTCAATGCA
>CADCOU010000152.1 GCA_902803155.1 uncultured Lachnospiraceae bacterium
CTTCCGCACTTTTCCATAACGGGCGAGTTTTCCCTGAATCCGATCTCCGTTCCGCATCTGTCGATCAGCTGGTACAAAAAGGGCGGCATCATGGCGGGGCCGACGGTATTCGGGATGAACGGGATGCGCCTCATGGCCGGCGGTGAAGCGGGTCCGGAGGCGATCCTGCCTCTGAAGCCCTTTTACGAAAAGCTGGAGGCACTGCTGGATAAGGGGCAGAGGGAGAACGTGATCAATATCTATCCGCAGAACCTGACGGAGGCACAGATCGATTACCTGTTCAGCCGGTTCAATGCCAAGTTGGGAGGGAGCCGGGTATGAGACGCTTTTCACTTCGGAACGAACTTGGGGAGATCCGCTTTCTGAACATGGAAAGCGGGCTTTTTCTTTCCAATCCGCAGGGTCTTGGAGTCAACCGGGCCTATTCCTTTGCAGACGGAGACAACGGTTTCTTTGCATGCGTACAGGACGCCAACGATCCAAGACAGCAGATCACCGGAGACCTGATTTTCACCGGGGACGCATATGCGGAATACCTGGATCTGATCCGGTGGATGCAGAAGACAAAGACGATGGAGCTTATCTACCGGCCTGAAACTGCGGCCTACTGCCGGAAGGTGAACCTCTCATCTATTTCGAAGTCGGAACTGCAGCAGGGCGGATATCTCTCCTGCCAGATCGTCCTGAACTGTCTGACTCCATGGTACCGGGAGAACCCGGTAACCATCGATCTTTCCTTCGGAAGCTCAGAAGCGGATAAGACGTATGCGTATGCGTACCCGTACAGGTATAGGCCCGGAGCGATCGCAGGACGTATTGAACTGTTTTCCGGGGGGCAGCTGGATGGCGCCTTGCGCATTGTGCTGAACGGTCCATGCAATGATCCTGTCATTTCTCTGAAGGAAGAGGATGGAATGCCGATCGGGCAGATGACGCTGGATGCCACGCTTTCTGCAGGAGAGATGATCGAGCTTTCCACACTTCCGGGTGAGGAAGGGCTTCTACTCAACGGGATCGACCGTTGTGACCTTCTGGATCCGACGGAGAATGTCTTCATGCGGCTGCCGCACGGGAGGACATGCTTTCTTACGATCGATACAGAACCTGGAGAAGGCTGCAGTGCGAGAGTTTACACATATGACTATTACCGGGGAGTGTAATTCTTGGAAAAGTGGCAGAAATAACAATAATAATCATGGAAAAAAGGAAGAAAAAACGGAATTTGAGCTTGAAAAATGCATGGAAAAATGGCAGAATGACTCTGGAAGATACAATACGGAGGCATTCCAAACGTGCTGGAAAGAAAGGTCTACAAGCAAATCAAGGATTTTTACTCCGGGAATCCTCACAGGGCGATGATGATTACCGGTGCTAGACAGGTCGGAAAATCTTACATCATCGAAAAGTTCGGCCGGGAAAACTACCGCCATTTCGTACGGGTGGATTTTATTGAGCATCCTGAATATACAGCTGCGATTGGCGCTGCAAGAAACGCGGATGAGATCCTGCTGAGGATGTCTGCGTTCTTTGGCGATGAACTGGTGCCGGGAGAGACGCTCATATTCTTTGATGAGGTACAGGAATGCCGGGAGCTAATCACGCAGATCAAATACCTGGTGCAGGATGGAAGATTCAGCTACATCTTGAGCGGATCTCTTCTTGGTACGGTATTTCAGGATATTCTGTCAGTCCCCGTGGGGTATTTAAGCATCGTTCGCATGTATCCGCTGGATTTCGAAGAGTTTGCAATCGCGAACGGGATCAGCAGAGCTGTTCTGGACCTGCTGCATGACTCTTTTGAGAAGAGAAAGCCTGTGGATCCATTTATCCATGAGAGATTCATGGCCCTGTTCGATCTCTATTTGCTGATCGGGGGAATGCCCGCTGCGGTCAACACATACCTGGAAACGAAGAATCTTCGCCTTGTGAGCAGGGAACAGTCCATGATCCTGAGCTTGTATAAGCAGGATATTTCAAAGTATGATCGGGACAGAAAGCTGTATCTGAATGAGATATTTGACCTGATACCGAGTGAACTAAGTGCAAAAAACAAACGGTTCATTCTAAAAAATATGAACGAGCATGCCAAGTATTCACGATATGAGAACAGCTTTCTATGGCTTAAGAATGCCGGAGTTGCACTGCCTGTATACATAGCGAATGAACCGAAGGTGCCGCTGATTCTTTCAAAGGCATCCAATCTTTTCAAGCTGTTTTCGAATGACGTCGGGTTGCTGGCAGTACAGTATGGCGGAGGAATTCAGATCAGCATCCTAAACCATGAGACTGCCATAAACTTTGGCGCCATTTATGAGAACGCGGCAGCCCAGGAGCTTGCGGCACATGGATATACCCTTTACTTTTATAACAGTAAAAAGCTTGGTGAACTGGACTTCCTGATTGAAGAGGATGGCAATGTGATTCCTCTTGAGATCAAGTCCGGCAAGGATTACTATCGACACGCTGCAATGAACAACGTACTGGAAAGCGAAGAGTATTCCATTCAGAAGGGATATGTTTTCTGCAACGGGAACATCGAGGAGGATGGAAAGATCACATATTTCCCGATCTATATGCTGATGTTTCTTCAAAAGCGGGAGACATCGGAAGAAATCATCTTCGATACCGATTTCACAGATGTTAACCGAATGGTTCGGTAGAATACAAAAAACAGAACAACTAAATGCGTCCGGATCATCCGGACGTTTTCTATTGAAGGGGAAAGCATGATCGGAATCATAAAGGACAGAAGGTCGTTTGTAACGAAACGAACAGTCCAGATCACCGCATATGATGCGGTGCTGGATTCCATCTACAACAGCACATCCTCGTTCACGCTTGCCGGAAGCATCGAACTGACTGCGGGCGACTTTCTGCTCATGGAGAAGCACATCTGGGTGATCGGTTCCTTCTCTCCCGGGGAGGGAAAGACGGACGTGACATGCGAAGGGATATTTTCGCTGTTCTCGCGCGAGCTGCCTGCGATCACGGAACCGGGGACAAGCATTGAAGCCTTCCTTGCAGGGATGATCCATGATCAGTACGCGGCCCAGCCGGATGAAGCGTACCGCATCCCGTTTTTGAGGACGGAGATACTGACGGAGACCGGTTTCCTGACGCCGCTCTTGGAGCAGGACGGACTGTGGAGCGTCCGGAGCTACATCGCATACGTCCGAAGGCTCCGGAACGTGTTCACGGAGGTACGGGTAACGAAGGATACGCTTGTGCTGACGATCCGCAGAAGGGTGCCGGAGGGTCATTCCATTTTCATGGGTCACATAGGGTACGAGCTGATATCAGAAAACTATTCCTCCAGTTCGGTTGCAAAGATCACGGTTCTCTCTGACGGAACAGCGGCAGATTATTACCTGCTTGCGGACGGGACAGTGAGCACATCGCCTTCTGGGGAGAGAGCGGAAGGGACCTGGGAGACCATGACGGTATCGAATCCGGAAGACGCGCTTTCGACCGTTGAGAACGCGTTTGCGTCCAATTCGAAAAGCCACAGTATCGAGTTCTATGGAACGCGGGAGATTCCGTTTTATGACCGTGTCCGGATCCGGATCAAGGACAAAGTGCTGGACAGCTATATTTCTGAGGTCTCGATCCGGAGCGCGGACAGCAGATGGAAATACAAGAGCGGAGAACTGAAGGTGACATTTACGGAACAGCAGAAGGAGGTGATCTAGTATGGCGATTACAGGGATCACGTTTGACAACCAGACGGTCACACCGAAATACGACGGACAGCTATACGAGCATCTGCTGAAGGACGGAATTCTGTCAGGATGCGTACTGACCCGTTCAGGAAATACGCTGTATCTCTCTGAAGGATATCTTCTGATCGCGGGACGGCTTGCCCGGCTCATGAATACGGAGAGCATACCGACGGTTCCGGCATATGCGAATGGATACGGCCGGCTGAAGCTTGTCATGGATCTGGGGAATCCATCAACGGCGGCTGCTTTCGAGCAGCTGTTTTTTGAAATGGAGTATGCGCCTGAAAACAGTTTTCCGGAGCTCGCACAGGAGGATGTGAACGGGACCGGGACGAAGTATGAGCAGGCAGTTGCGATCCTGCAGTAC
>CADCOU010000153.1 GCA_902803155.1 uncultured Lachnospiraceae bacterium
TCCGACAGCAGCAGGTGATGCATGCTGCGGTAGAGCGCGGCTCCCGGGATCATCGGGATGGAAGTCACGATGAGAAGTCCCGTGGCAGGCGTCTTCAGGATATGGGCGGCTGTTTCCGAGTAGACGGATACGAGGACAGTTCCCGCGTATCCGGCCAGATATCCGTTTCCTGTGATCCGGAAAACAGCCAGGTAGCACAGCCATCCGGCGAAGCCTCCGAAGCCTGCCGTCAGGACATGACGGATGCCGCGGAAGTTATAGGCAAGCGCGAAACCTGCCGACCCGGTAAATGCGGTAATAAGCTGGAGTGTTTCATTCATTGCGGGATACCTCATACCGTTCGGAATGCAAGAAGGACCGGTGCGGCGAATCCGAGAGCTACTACGACAGAAAGGAGCAGGGATTCGGCCAGGCAGATCAGTCCGGTTATGGTTTCTCCGGTCAGAAGATCACGGATGGAATTGGTGAATTTTACTCCGGGGATAAAGACCATTACATTGCCGATGCTGATCAGCGCGGCATGGCTGCCGCTGTTTCCGATGGTCAATATGTTCGCGAGAATGCCTCCGGCAAGCGAGCAAACCAGTGCGGTAAAGAGTGCGTTAAACCGAGCGTCTTTCAGCCGCCTTCTCAGACACAGCAGGAGAGATCCGATCAGGCCGGAGATCAGCATATCCGATGCGCTTCCCCCGAAAAAGACCGTGAAGGACGCAGGGACCAGGGCATAGACCAGCATCTGGGACGGCAGCGGACGGGCTGTCTGTCTGCGTATCTCCTTCAGCTTTTCCAGTGCGGCGTCCGGATCTTCCGGATTTTTGCATATGTTCCGGGACAGGTCATTGACCTGTCCCAGTTTGTCGAAATCATTTTCTGTATGTGTGATGCGGCATGTCTGCGTGCAGGATTCATTTCCGCCCCAGTAGACCGTGGCAATGATGGCGGAGGTGATACAGAAGACATCCGCGCGGGTGAATCCGCAGGAGATACAGATCCTCCGGATACTGTCTTCCACACGGCTGACTTCGCCGCCGTATTCCAGGATGGCCTCACCGACCGCCATCGCGGTATACAGGTATTTCTCCGCTTCAGTCTTCTGCATTTTTCTCTGTGTTCCCCGCAGCTCTTGCGATTGACCTGGTAATGCGCAGGTACTCGTCGATATCGTCTTTTCCGTGGCAGTGCAGGGGAGAGACCCGGATCGCTCCGTCTTCGATTCCGAGGGTACGGACGATCCGCTCTGAATACTGGCTGCTGCGAAGCCTCTCAAATACCGTAACGCCGCGGTGCATGTATTCTTCGGCGAGTTCCGCGAGACCGATTCCGTCAATGCTCATGGCGACGATCAGGTCTTTTTTTGTCAGATCTTCGATATCCGTATACACATGAACGCCCGGGATATGACGAAGTCCCGGCACCTCTCTGGTGCCTTCCAGCATCCGGTGGAGCAGTGCCCGCTCCTGCAGGTGGATCCGGTTCATGCCTTCTATGAACAGTTCTCTGGCTCCGGACCGGTCCGGCGTGAAATGACGTCCGATGCTGCATACATAATCGATGACCGCCATCATGGCTGCGAAGTTGCCCGGCGCAGGTGTTCCGAGCGCCCATACATCGGGAGCCTTGAACAGCAGCTTTGCGTGGAACATGTTTGCGACGCGGTGAGAGACCCAGGCGAATCCGCATCCGCGCACTCCGAAAAACTTATACGGGGCAAAGTTGCAGACATCCACATCCCAGTCTTCTACATCGATCACACAGTGCGGAGCATGCTGGACCGCGTCGCTGACCACGTAGATGTCCGGATTGATCTCATGCACGCGGCGGGAGATCTCTTTGATATCCATGATATTGCCGGAGATGTTGGAAGCGGCCATCACGCTGACGAGAACGGTGTTGTCATCTACATGCCGGAGAACTTCCTCCACGTCGATACCGCCGGTTTCCGGATTGGCGGGAATCTCCCGGAATTCTCTTCCGGTACGGATGCACGCATATTCGACTGCGTCATGTGCGGAAGGATGCTCCAGCTGTGTCGTGACGGCATTGCTGCCCCATTTTACATTTTCAAGGATGGTCGACACGGCCTGGAACATAGCCTGGGAAGCAGTGAGATCCGTGATCAGTGCGCCGTTAGATGTTCCGAAGACAACATTCATGATCTCTTTGGTCCCTTCGGAGACAAATACCCCGAGATCCTTTCCGCGGCCGCGGGTCCGCTCCGGGCAGTCCGGGAATTCTTCCAGCTCGCGCTTGATCTCAACGGCCTGCTTCAGGCGAAGGGAACCGCCTGAGTTCTCGAAAAAGAGACGGTGTCCGTATTCCGGATCCGAATCTGCGTAACTGAACTGACCTTTGAGGTATTGCTGATATTCATCTGAAAAAAACACACCGTTCCTGGTATCCATAA
>CADCOU010000154.1 GCA_902803155.1 uncultured Lachnospiraceae bacterium
GAAGTAGGCCAGGTGCCGGATCTTCAGAAGGTCATGCACATGATGCCTGAGGATGTTGCAGAGGCAGCAAAGGCAGCGATCGCACTGAAGAAATAATAAAAATGATCAGGCCGGTGCGGAAGGCATTGGTATCTCCGGGTAAAACCGAAGATACTGCCTTCACGCCGGCTTGAATTGGATCTGGGGAAATACTTATTGAAACACCATATGAGTTAGGAGATTTAAAATGGAAGGATGCATCGCAAAAACCGGTGATATTTATCAGATCTGCGCGGTAGTCAGTGATCTGGACCAGGTCATGCGCAACTGGGTGAAATACATTGATTTCAATACCGATTCGATCAAATGCTATCCTGCAGACTGGTCGGATGAGGGATATGAAGTTGTCGGTACCTATAAAGGACAGGAAACCAGCTACAGAGTAAAAGCAGTCCGCTTTGACTTTGCCACGATCGAAATGCTCCTGGTTGAGCCGCTCAATAAAGAGGGCGGGGATCCGTATTCCGATTTTCTGAAGACAAACGGGAACAACTATCATCATGTTACTGTTGAGACAGCTAATCTGGAAGAGGCTGTTGAAAAGTTCAGGGAAGAAGGATATCTGCCTCTGGCACAGACAGAGGCTGAGGGCGACTGCCATGTGATGTATGACTTCAGGGAGCAGTTCGGCCTTATCGTTGAATTTACAAAGGGAAAGACCGGTCCGATGGCCCGTACTGAGAAACCGGTTTATGACCATGTGGACATTTCCAGATGGGAACCGGAAGAGCCTGCTGAGAGAAAAATGAATTATGAGCTTACCATGCAGGTTGCCATGGTAACCAGGGATGTGGACAAGGCGCAGAAGTATCTGCAGACACTGGTCGACGGCGGAGAAGTTTTTGTGGATGCGGAGGCATCCCAGGCAATCAAGGCCGGCGAGATGATCCTGAAGTACAAAGGCGTCCCGGATGCTTATGAATACAGGGAGCAGCATATGTTCTGGGGCGGCCAGGACATTGAGTTCTTCTCCCCGATCAGTGATCAGAGCCCGAACCCGATGGGCGACTGGCTGAAGGAACAGGGTCCCGGATTCCAGCATATGGATATGTGGCTCCTTGATCGTGCCGAAAATGAGAAATACATGCGTGAGACACTCGGCTGGGAAGCGATGGAAGAGGTCATCAAGGGTGAGCGGATCTGTACTTACATGGATCTCCGTGAGCAGCTTGGCCTGATCCTGGAACTCGGACCGAGGATCGTCGGACCGAGATCACAGCTGGATGAGGCAAAACTCGAACTGATCAAAGGATAATAAAGTCTGATAAAGGTCAGGCACATTCTACGTGTGCCTGGCCCTTTTGCGCGAAAGCTGCGAGCGACGAATGTCGCGAGGTGCGCGTGGCTCGAGAGATACTGACAGCTGCGAGGTGCGCGTGGCTAAAATATAAAAGACAGGAGACAAATGTATGGCACAGTTTAAGATTGGCGTATGTGAATTCAGCTTCCCCTGCAGAGGACCGATCGCGATCGGCATGGCAGGCGAGGCAGGTTTCGACGGAGTACAGATCGCGGACTGCATGGGATCAGATGAGGGGTATCCCCTTAATAACCCCTATGTGCAGGACTGCTACCTGAAGGCCTGTGAGGAGCACAAGGTTGAGCTGCAGGCGATGCACCTGCAGAGGCTGATGACCCAGGGATTCCTGAAGAAATCCCCGAAGTCACCGGAGGGGCAGAGCGCCAGGGAGAGCCTCAGCAAAGCGGCTCTTGCATGCAGCCAGATGGGGATCAAAACGATGATGGTCACTGTGATCCGCATTGCAAACAGGGAAGAATATGAATATGTCGTGGAACATATGAAATACGGCGTGGAAGAATGCGCGAAATACGGGATCTCATTTGCCCAGGAAAATGACTTCACCTCCGATTATTTCCACCAGATGCGCCGTGATGTCGGCGACGGACTGAAGCTCTGCTTTGATACGATGAATACCGTCGTGAACGGTATCGGCTATCCGGAAGACGAACTGGACAGATTCGGTCTGGACTGCATCGATCATTTCCATGTGAAGGACTGCGTGGAAAATGAAGCGGGATACATGACGAAATATACGACCCCGTTCCGCCTGATCGGCGAGGGGCATACCCACATGAAAGAGTGGGCGGAGAAGGTAAAGAAGACGGATTATTCCGGCTGGGTAATGTCTGAAAACTTCTACTTTGACAAGGTTTACGGCGGAAAGGATTTCATAGAACTGGCAAAGCAGGATGTGAAGACACTTCATGAAGCGCTGGATTGAGACACCGGAAGGAAAAAGTAAGAAAATGGACAACAGAAACAGATCCTCAGCTCCGGCAGCTGCGGGATCCGGAAGTGCCATGCAGCACCGGAAGATCGTCTTCGTGATCGACCTCCTGCTGATGCTGTTTGCGGGCATCACTTATTCCTGGTCCGTTTTTATCGGACCGCTGGAGGCGGAATTCGGATGGACACGCCCGCAGACGTCGCTCGCATTCACGATCAGTTCTCTGATGGTCACGACTGCGGCCATGCTTGCCGCCTTTATGGCGAAGAAGCTAAAGGTACGCGGAGTCCTGATCCTGGCGGCTGTCTGCACATTTACCGGTTTTATATCCGCATCAAGGCTGACGCAGTTATGGCAGCTGTATGCATTCTACAGTGTGTGCGCATTCTTTGGGGTCGGTATCGTCTACAACCAGGTCGTAGCGACGGTCGTGAGATGGTTCCGCGATAAGAGCGGACTGGTGACCGGATGTATGCTGATGTGTTACGGGATAGGAAGCATGATCCTGAGCCCGCTGTGCTCTGCAATGGTTCAGAGGACAGGCTGGCGGACGACTTTCTTCCTGCTCGGCTGCGTCGGCGGAGCACTGATGCTGGCAGGCTCCTTTATCGTCAGATACCCGGATGAGAGGGAAGAGAGAGAACTTCCGCAACTTGCAGTAAAAGGAGCAGCCGGACCATCCGGAAGCTCTGCTGCAGTAAATGACAGCACGCCTGCCGATATGGTGAAGACTTCCGCATTCTGGTTCTTCGTATTCTGGAACCTGTCGGTGGCAAGCATCGGACTGGCGATGTCATCCCATTCCTCACCGATCGCGCAGGGCATTGGGCTGAGTGTCACCATGGCAGGGTTCTTTGCAGGAATCATATCCCTGTGCAATGGGATCGGACGAGTTGTGCTCGGGGTCGTGTTTGACAGGATCGGCTATCACAAGACGATGATGTCGGTCAGCGTTATAGCCATCCTCAGCGGAGTGATGCTCCTGATCGCATATACTTCGAAAAATGCCGTCCTGCTGTTTATCGCATTTGCGCTGACCGGAACCACCTTCAGCGGAGGACCGATCTGTTCGGCCAGTTATGTAAAAACACTTTTCGGAGAAAAGAACTACGCGGTGAACTACGGATTCGGAAACCTGGTCATCATCCCGGCGTCATTTATCGGGCCGTATCTGTCCGGATGGATCTACCAGACCGGAGGGTACCACCTGGTATTCCCCGTGATCGCGCTGTACGGAGCGATATCGCTGGTATTCAGCATCCTGCTCGGCGGAGCGGCGAGACGGTATCTGGAGAGCCGGAGATAAGTCCATGGACAAGTATAGTGGAACTTTATAATAGACTTGGGATGGAATCTTCCCTGAGTCGAGCGTGTAGTAACGCCGGTACTTATGGCGCGTATTATGCGCCATTATGTACCGCTGCGTTACGATTCGAGCGAAAGCGACTCGACGAGGGAAGATTCCGTCCAGAGTCCATGAAAAAGGAAGGATGAATGTATGAAAGCAGTTCTGTATGAAAAAGGCGGCAGAGCCAATGCAAGTATCGCGGACGTGTCCATTCCGGAGATCGGTGACGAGGAGATCCTCATCAAAGTCTATGCGACCTGTATCTGCAAGCCGGCTGATTTTGCCCATGACGGAGGGTATTCGGTATTCGGAAGATATCCGCTGATCCCGGGCCATGAATTCTCCGGGATCGTTGAGAAGACGGGGAAAGATGTGATCCGTTTCAAAGCCGGCGACCGCGTCACCTCCGATGCAAACATCCCCTGCGGAAAATGCTATTACTGTGAGCGTGGAGAGGTTTCGTTCTGCGACACTTCCCAGGCATACGGACAGACCAGGAACGGCGGATTCGCACAGTATGTCGCAGTCCGGGAAGATCTGGCGTATCGGATCCCGGACAGTGTCCCCATGCGGGCGGCTCCCATGACGGAGC
>CADCOU010000155.1 GCA_902803155.1 uncultured Lachnospiraceae bacterium
TAGCAATTCAGCTTCAGAATCAGATTGAGATGTTTTTGTTTTATCTCTTCTAACCGGCCGCCCTGCAGGAAATACTTTTCAACAGCAAAGTATTGTCCCGGACTGTCCTTTGATACCTGCGACGGCAATATGTCAATGATCCAGCATGGAAGCTGAGACAGTTCTTCTATCGTTTTCATCATTTCACAGTCACCAGTACAGGATACTCCTTCCGGTCCGGAAGATATTTAATTCGTATCCTGTCTCCTTCTTTGAATTGATGGCTCCCCGGATTACTGAGCAGCGCCTCCGTGACCCGCCCCTCCTGATCGGTGTACGTAATATAGTATTCTTCTGTGACGCTGCCGTGTGTCTCTATGTCTCCCCATTCATGCAGTTCCACGCGCGAAACCAGTGCATCCGTCTCAACTCCTTCTTTTTTTACTTTTTTTGTAACAGCAAACGCCCAGATCCCGCCTATGACAAATGCGGCCAGGATTACAGCAAATACAATTTCAAATATACTTTTTTCTCCACTTGATTCGGTAATACAATGCCGCAAATACGATACAGATCAGAGCAATGATCGCAAACCACATCACGATCGTACCTGCCGGCTGCTTCCCGGCCTCCAGGAAGAAATATGGACCGTCCAGAATTCCTGCCGCATTCAGCGCGAGGCAGATGAGCCCGTATGCAAGGCTCACCGCGGCAGGATACAGGATGATCCCCCACCGGAGCTTCGCGGTTTTTTCCAGGAACAGCAGAGAGACAACGGATAATGCAGGCGCGATCAGATGATTGATGGGCGCCACATTTTCGATGAAATAATATCGGATGCCTCCCTCCGGGGCCAGTACGAATGCTGCGATCAGGAATGTTACCGTCAATCCCACAGCTGTGATAAAATGCAGCACAGTCACAAAAGGCGGAATATCCATGTCCTTCAGCAGATAGTAAAGAACAAGTGCTGAGATCGCGAGCTGAAGCACGTTGCTGTCAACGGTATACCATTTGAACAGCGCAAATCCAAACGAATAAAAGTCATGGATCAGCGCTATGATCTCTATGACCACAAGTATGATGTTTACTGCGATTACCGGTTTGTTGTTCTTCTTCATCAATGCGTTCACCATTCTCTATCTCAAGCCAGGCAGCTTTCGAAGAACTCTGCGATTCCTGCTTCTACTTCATTTTTGATCTGGTCATAGTTGTGGATCTCATGCCGGTAGCCGGAGTAAAGCTTTGTCGTCACTTTATGACCGGTCTGCGCCAGCCAGTTCGTGGTCTGGTAAACGCCCTCGCCCCAGTTTCCGACCGGATCAAGATCGCCGGCGATATTGTAGACCGGAAGCTCGGCCGGAACCTTCGATGCCCACTCCGTTCCCTGAATGCAGTCCATCATCTCACAGAAATACAGCATGGAGCGGTTGTTGGTCGGTTTTGTGAACGCGTCAAACGGGTCCGCGGCGTGGTCATTCTGCACCCACGGATCATGACAGATCCATTCATTGCCGAGTTTGACCGGCTCCTCGATCCTGGAAAACATGAACCCAAACAGCATTCCCGTGAATTTCGGGTCAGATTCATCTCCCTTGCCCTCATCTACCGCTTCCTTCACCGCAGCCATCGCCTCCGGGAGAGAAGGCAGCGCGCCGCAGGTGCCGCACAGGGTCACGCCCTGAAGCTCTTTGCCGTACTTTGCGATATAATCCCTTGCGATAAACGATCCCATGCTGTGGCCAAACAGGAAATAGGGCAGGTCCGGGTACATCTTCTTTACCATTTCCGTCAGGGTATGTTCGTCCTCCATCATGGTGTGGGCGCCCTTTTCTCCCCAGTCTCCCCAGGTATTATTCACAATGGCCGTCTTGCCGTGGCCGACATGGTCATCCGCCGCAACAATGAATCCCGCGTCCATAAATGTGACGATCATGTGGAAATACCGCCTCGAATGCTCCCCGAAGCCGTGGATCAGCTGAATGATCCCCTTCGGCGCGCAGGCCGGCACATAGATCCATCCCTGTACCTCGTCCCGCTCATTGAACGATCTGAAACTGATTTCGTGCAGCATAGTCTTCTCTCCTTTCTCTCCTGAATTTGTATTGTTTTTCTACTTTTCTGCTATAACGCATTCCCCGTTCTTAAACTTTACAGAAGAATTCTCTATCCTGAATCCGGCCTTTTTCATCTCCCGCAATAAAGTATGCATGAAGAATCCATGTGTAACAACAGCTGCATCCATGTTATCTTTACTGATCAGCTCAGCATACTTTTTTGCACGCTCTCTCGTCTGCCTGTATCCTTCAGCCTGCCTTGAACAATTCATGAGCCACTGCAGCCGCCCGGTCACATTCCAGAACAGCAGCGGCAAATTCCGTTTTGTATCAAAGCTCGAGTTAAGCGGAACTTCATTGATCAGCCCGGATTCATAATACTTCCCTTCCGGGAACAGCATCCCGGCTGTATCCCGGCTTCTGGACAGCTCACTGACATATATTCTCTGATAAGCGATCTGCGGGATGCTGTATGTCACGTTCCTGATCGGGGAATGATCATACTTTCTGCACTCTGCATCGAATTTTTCGGATGTACATCGCCGGCTCCATCGAAAATTCACCTCGGCATGCCGGATAATCACTACTCTCAAACGGACCCTCCCGGAAATTTATTGTCTCTACCATACCATGTCTATGTCTTTCAGGCTATAATAATCTTACATGAAAAGACAAGGAGGCCGGTTTCATGAGATTTCTTTTTGCTTCAGATTCCTTTAAAGGCACTCTTTCCAGTGAGCAGACCGTCGAACTGCTGGCAAAGGCAGCCCGGGAAGTCTTCGGCGATATCGAGTACAGCGGCGTACCGGTGGCTGACGGGGGCGAGGGAACGACGGACGCGGTGGTGGCCGCGGAGAACGGCGAATGGCTCGAAGCGGCAGTCTGCGGGCCTCTGATGGAAAAGATCACCGCCCGCTACGGCAGACTGGATGACCGCCGGGCCGTGATTGAAATGGCAGCTGCTTCCGGACTGCCGCTGGTTCCCATGGAGAAGCGCAACCCGCTCTACACGACCAGCTACGGCACCGGCGAACTGATCCGTCACGCACTGGACCAGGGGTTCACCGACATCTCCATCGCGATCGGCGGCAGCGCCACCAATGACGGCGGCATGGGCTGCGCCCGGGCGCTGGGCGTACGCTTTCTGGACAGGAACGGCCGTGAGCTTGAAGGCCGGGGGGAAGACCTGGAGAAGGTCGCTGTCATCGATGTCTCCGACCTGGATCGCCGGGCTGCCTCGGCAAAGATCACGGTGATGTGCGATGTGACCAATCCTCTCTGCGGCGAAAACGGAGCGACCTACACCTTCGGGGCCCAGAAGGGGGCGACGCCGGAGATCCAGGCACGCCTTGAGGCCGGCATGGTGAATTACCGGGA
>CADCOU010000156.1 GCA_902803155.1 uncultured Lachnospiraceae bacterium
CCTGCTTTCATTTTTACCCGGTATGCCGGATCCATGGTAAGGAACTCATAGCCTCCCCTGCATCTGGCAGAGGCGTTGACCGGCTTCAGTTCGACATCCGGCGACGTGAGGTCGCAGATACAGGCAGTGCCCTCCAGCGGGTCGAACCGCATGGACCGGATCTTCTCTAAACCGTTGATCTCGAAGGTCACCTCGTACCTGCCCCCGGAGATCACGGTTTCCGTATGGATCGCATCCTCCTCATTGTATCCCCGGCCGAGGTCCAGATAGAGCGTCGCAGTGAGGCGCACATCCTCGCCGGACCACTGAAGGTCTTTCAGGTCCGCCTTCCGCACAGGCTGTGCCCACGCGGCAAGCCGGTTCGCTCCGACATATTCTTTCTCGAACCGGTCCGCCCACTTCCAGAATAACTGCCTCTCTGCCGGGCCGATCCCGTACTCTTTCAGAAGTTCTTCCTCAGGGAGAGTCTCTTTCAGAGAGCTGCAGCCGTTGTACAGTTCATTTACCGCACGCCACAGGATGAACTGAGCCGGGACGGGGAAATCGAAGACCCATTCCGCGTCGATGATCTGCGCGGTTCTCCCGCCGCTTCCGGATTCCTGCAGAAAGATATTGTCAAGTATCAGGTCGATATTGGCCGGGCAGACCATCTCCCATTCTCTCTCATCGCCGGCAGGGCCGAAAACTCCGGCAAATTCCCCTCCGGTCTTCCCCGGAGCGAACCGGTTCTCAAGGATCAGGTCCCACAGGAACGCGATCATTTCCCGGACGGCGTCCGTATCCTTTCTGTCTGCCGCTTCAGCCGCTTCCCTGCCAAGGTTTCGCCCGCTCAGATACGGGTATTCACAGCTTCCGTCTTCGCGAAGCTCCCCCTTGAGGAGAGAAATCGTGTATTCTTCTCCGCCCAGAGGCAGCACTGCGCTGCCGGCTGACTGCTCCGTCTCATGCATCTTCTTAAGGTGCATGGCAGCCTCCTCTGTCAGAGGGCTCTTGACAACCTTCCGGACGCCTTCCCTTTCACAGATCACGGTCCCGATCCGGAACCGTTTGTCACGGTCTGCGCTGAGCTTCGCGTAGATGATCTTCTCTTCTTCCGTTCCGGTCCCGGTATCTTTTATGGATGCTTCGATCAGGAAGGAGTTCATAAACCGGTCCATCACGCCTTCCCGGCACAGGGAAGCTGCCATCTGCCGTTCGGAAAAAAGCTCCAGTCTCCGGGGATTGAAGTTCCAGGCATTGCGCGCAAACCCGTCCGCGCTGAGAGAAGCATCGGTAAAGATCTCATTCGGGAATTTGTAGTCCGGCCAGGGATAATAAAACCTTCCTGAAGAAAGACCGCACCGTTTCAGCAGTTCTTCCCATTCCTGCCTGGAAAATGTGTGTACATCAGAATTGCCCGGATAGTCCTTCAGACCCTCCATGTAATTATCTGTGTGGTCTTCCGGCGCGCCTGCGAAATACTTCAGGCCCAGCCGGTTCTCGATCGCGATCAGGATCGTCCCGTCTTCCTTCAGGTAGCTCAGGCATCTCTTCAGAAATGTTCCGTAGGGATCCGGTCCGTCCGTAAAGGAACCGGCGTATTCAAACACGCCGTTCAGCACCACATAGTCAAACGGCTCAGGGAATTCCATGTCATTCAGATTCCCCGCCATGACAGTCAGGTTCCCGCAGTCCCTGTGGCGTTCGTAATTGATCGTGGACCTTCTGTGTGACAGGTCCACGGAAGTTACGCTGCCGCATTTCCGGCTCAGGAGCCCCGTGATCGCGCCGGGGCCCGCCCCGATCTCAAGAACGGAAGCATTTTCCCGGAACGGATACCAGCAGAGGATGTTTTCCCTGATGTGCGACAGATGATAAAGGACAGGAAATGACCTGTCGCCGGCTTCATCCGGCGACTTTCCTGCCCTGACGATCTCCAGGATCCGGTCCTCGATATCCCCGTCGGAATACTGATCCGTCCCTTTATAATATTCTGTGTCAAATCTGGCCATGCTGTCTCCTCACTCTTCCGGATCCAGTACGCACTCACTGTTCATATCGTAAAATCCCACCGTGTCCCTGGAAGATACTACTGTCAGGGAGATGACATCATACAGGCGGTGAAATACCCGGAACATGCCGTCCTGATACCCTGTACAGCCCAGGGAGAGCAGATACTCCCCGCCCTGCAGATCGATCTTCTGCGTAAAGGTCACCACATGCTCATCCCCTTCCCGCATCGTCGCGACCGGGATCTTCTCCATGGTCGTGTTGGTCCCGCAGATCTCGATCCCTTTCAGGTTCTTGATGGTAAATGCAAAAATCGGCTCCAGTACCGTTTCCCTGGCGCGGATCTTCATCTTCACCGTAAACTTCGATCCCTTCAGGAAATTGGAAGTGGGCAGTCCGTTCTCGTCGTAAAGCCCATAGTCAACGATCTCCGCATTCTTCTCCCCGTACTCCACAAGGCTCGGGTTGGCAGGGAACGCATCCTTCCACATCGGTTCAGAAGAGGACTCTCCCTTTTCCGCCCCTTCCCCGGACGGTCCGCCTGCCGCGTCGGAAGTCCCGGTCCCTTTCCGGAACTGGTCAACCAGAACCTTTTTGTAGATGTCGATCGCTTCCTTCGGAGAGCCCTCGAAGATCTTGTCCCCCTGGTTCAGCAGGATCGCGCGGTCGCAGTATCTCGAAATGGCGGAGAGATCATGGGAGACAAACAGGATCGTCTTTCCTTCTCTCTTGAAATCTTCAAACTTGCGGTAGCATTTCGACTGGAAGAACACATCTCCCACCGACAGCGCCTCATCCACAATCAGGATCTCCGGATCAATAGTGATGGCGACTGCAAATGCCAGCCTCACGAACATGCCGCTTGAGTAGCTCTTTACCGGCTGGTTGATGTAATCCCCGATATCTGCAAAATCAATAATGGCCTGCAGCCTCTGGTCGATCTCCTCCTTCGTGAACCCGATCATGGTTCCGTTCAGGTAGACATTCTCGATGCCGGTATACTCCATATTGAATCCTGCACCGAGTTCGAGGAGCGCACTGATTCGCCCGTCCACGCTGATCTCTCCGGAAGTCGGAGTCAGGACACCGGTAATGAGTTTCAGCATGGTGGACTTGCCGGAACCGTTCGTCCCGATGATTCCCACCGTCTCGCCTTTTCCGACTTCGAAGTTCACATGGCTCAGAGCATGCTTCTCTTTGTAGTTCTTCTTAAAATCCAGTCCGAGCGATTCCCACAGGCGGTCTCTCTGCCGGTTGTAGAGCCGGTAGATCTTCGTGATATCCGTCACGCGGATCGCAAGTTCTTTTTCTGGTCTGTCTGACATAGCGCAATATACTCGTTATTATTCACTCACTTCGGAAGGCAACCCTGCAAACACGTCGCCTTCCCTCACTTTGCTTCGGTTGCATCTGCCTGCGCTCCCGCTCCTATAGATGCGTGGTCGCTCCGCGCATGCAAGCAACTCGCAAAGATCGGTCGGCTTCCTATGGTTTCGCAGGGTTGCCTTCCGAAGTTCGCTCAAATTGCCGGAGCAGGATTGGTTTGCGGCTGAGTACCATAACATCAAGTCCATATTCTCTGTATGAACACCACGGCACTATCATATTATCATAAGACATCCGCAAAGTGTCCGCGGCTCCTTCGAAATGTCTTCACACCCCACAGGTAGGCGGCTGCCGTGAACAGCCAGAAATACAGAGTGAGCACGGGGTGCTCCCAGAAGGGTTTGCGGAAGATAAATGTATCGCGGTAGCCGTAGACGATGTAATACATCGGATTCATTTTGAACAGGTACACCAGCCACTTTGGCAGCCCGATCGAAGACAGGTCCCACATGATAGGGGTTGCCCACACGCCGATCTGCAGGACGATCGCGATCAGCTGCTCCATGTCGCGGAACAGTACCGTGATCGCCGATGTCGCATAACTGAGGCTCAGTACCATCAGGAACATGCAGAATGAATAGTAAAATATCTGCAGTGTGAAGATTCCCGGGAATTTTCCGTAGACACAGTACAGAATGTACGTCAGCAGCACGAAGAAAGTGTGTACATACAGCGCGCTGACTGCCTTCACCATCGGCAGGATCTCGATCCGGAAGACTACCTTTTTCACCAGGTAACTGTATTCAACCAGGGATTTCGTTCCTCCCTGCAGCGCGTCGTTGAAATAGAACCACGGAACAAGCCCGGCAAGCATCCACAGGATAAACGGAACCCCGCCGACCTGATTCGTCTGCCTCAGGCCGACCTGGAAGACAAACCAGTAGACCAGGACCGTTACGATCGGCTGCACCAGCGCCCAGACGATCCCCAGGTAGGATCCCGCGAACTTTTTCCGGAAATCATTTTTTGCAAGCGTCCATATCAGACGGCGCTCTGTTACCAGGTATTTCAGCATAGAATCCGTATGTTTCCTCTCATGCCCTGGAGTACTTGATCACTCCGTGGATTGCGTAACTGACGAACAATGCGGCGCTCTTTACCGGGCCGAATCCCATATAGCGGTATGCCTTGTATGTCATCGCCGCGCTTTTCAGTTTGCTGCCGCTCTTGCCCTTGGAAGAAACCCTGTATTTCAGAAGCGGCTCGTTGACCGCACACACTTCCTCGTACTCGCTGAGGATCTGCATCCAGGTGATGTAGTCCTCATGGGAATCTTCATGCGCCATCGGATGCCGTCTCGCAACCTTGGTCAGCATGACGACCGAGGAGCAGTTGATCTGATTGTGCCAGAGAAGATCCCGGTAGGTCAGGGTTTCCTTCACTCCGATCACACGTCCTGTCAGTTTCCCGGAATCATCCATCAGTTCTCTGCCGGTACAGCACAGCACGTCGCCGGTCTCATAGATCCTGGCGAACTGTTTCTTCAGTTTCTCTCTGTCCCAGACGTCATCCGCATCCAGGAACGCCACGTATTTGCCCCTTGCCAGCAGGACGCCTCTGTTGCGGCTCTTCGCGGCGCCAAGGTTGTTTTCATTGTGCAGGAACACCACTTCCGGATGATCCTCGTACAGTTTCTCGATCGATTCCAGATCGTCCGTCGACGCGTCGTCGATCACCAGGATCTCCATCTCCTGTACGCTCCCCCGCCCGATACGCTGCGCCGATTCAAAATGCATATCCTGATCCAGCACGCTGTCGATCGCTTCTTTCAGCGTCGCGCTTCCGTTGTGAACCGGAATGATCACAGACACCAGAAGTCCGGGGGTCAGCGGCGCAGCGACATCCTTTGCACGGATTCCCTCAGGAAGGGCTGCGGCTGCTTCAGGCGTAACTTCTTCGTACCCACCTGCAGCTGTCTCATCTGACCGCTTCAGTTCATCGATCGTATTCTGGACATCCTTTTCAAGCTGCCGTTTATCGGAGGCAACGTTACCTTCTCCTGCTGAGGCAGTTGTCTGCTCCTGCTCCACTCCTTCCGTATTCTCTTTCTGGAATAATATCTTGACGGTCGTCGCGACCAGCTGCAGATCCAGCAGCAGCGAATAATTCTCGATATAAGTCAGATCCAGCTTCAGCTTGTCATAAGGTTTTGTATTGTACTTGCCATAGACCTGGGCATATCCGGTCAATCCTGCAAGTACTTTCAGACGGTACTTGAATTCCGGGATCTCTTCTTCGTACTGCGCAGCGATCTCCGGCCGCTCAGGCCTCGGACCGACGATCGACATATCGCCCCGGATGATGTTGAACAGCTGCGGCAGTTCATCAAAATGGATCTTCCTGAGCACGCGTCCGACCGGAGTGATCCTGGAATCGCCCTTCGCGGCAAGCCTGGCTCCGCTCCGTCTCTCTGAATTCACCTCCATCGAGCGGAACTTGATGATCCGGAATACGCGGCCATCCTTAGTCAGTCTGTCCTGCCTGTAGAATACCGGACCTCCGTCATACAGTTTCACCAGCAGGGCGATCAGAAGAAGGATCGGAGACAGGATCACGGTAAGAAGCACACAGACTATGACATCGAGCGCTCTTTTGATAAACTGCTGCTCTACGGTCAGACCGCGGTTCCTCATCAGCAGCAGAGGCGTATCGAACATGTGGATCTTCTCCGCACTCATGAGCATGATATCGGAAATCTTGGGACTGCAGTAACAGCGGACACCGATCTCGTAGCAGTATTTCACAAGGAGATTGCGCTCATGAGCCGGCATATCGCCCAGGATGCACGCCTGATAGTTCGGGATCCTCTCTTTGATAAAATCGATGCCCCGGTCGATCAGCACCGCTTCCGCGATATCATATTTATCCCTGCGGGATGCGATATTCTTGAGCAGTTTCTCCGGATTGTGCTCATCATAGATCAGAATGACCGATTTCGGCGGATATATGGTGTTGTAGATCCACCTCATGAAGATGACCCACAATACCACAATGATCAGATTGATCGCTGTGAGCCGGAGCATGGGACCTATGTGATCGAGAAAACGCCAGCGGCCGATCAGAGCCAGCTGGATATAAGCAATAATATTGGTGCAGATCACCGAGCAGATCTGGGCGATGATCACGTCCTGGACCCGCATGTAGCCCACTTTCAGTGCACCGAACAATTTGGACATCAGGAATACGATCAGGGCATACAGTCCGATCAGCACCCAATTGCCGCGCCTCCAGTAATAGATCTGGATGACAGAGCGGCGGTTGTATTCGGTATACCAGATATGGGCAAAATTCGCCGTCTGCAGCCCGATCACGAAAAGCGATGCAAAGAACATGATCAGGCGCTTATATCTCTCTCTTCTCATTACGTTCCTTCTGTCTGCTCTTCCTGCCTGGAAGACACAACTGTTATGCTGACATCCTCCGCCAGTTCATACCCGTCCGGAAGAACGACCGTGATCGGAATCTCATGACTTCCCTCTTCAGCACAGGATGACAGATCCGCACTGAGTGAAAGATCGGAAGCGGACAGCTGTGCAGCGCCTTCCGACAGAGTATGTACTTTCACGGCCACCTCATCAGCCGGTGTCGCCACCAGGGTCATGCGTTCCGGTCTGTTTTCAAAATTGACTTCGCTGAGCGGAACCATCAGCGTCACGTCTCCGTTTACCTCGATTGAAACCGTCACCTGGACCGTCGGATCTGCATCCGTGATCAGCCGGATGCCTTCCATGTTGTTCAGCGTATTATTCAGATCTATTTCTGCCGTGACCGTATCACTTGCGCCGCTCACATCCACCTTGTCCGCGACATGCAGCTCGCTGCCAAGTGCTTCAAGCGCCTCCGCAGTTCCGGCAACACTGATCGTCTCCGGGATCGTCGAGATGCGCGTTACATTGAAACCCCATGCCGGGCTCCCGCTCGTCTCAACAACGATCGGAACGTCCGTCTTGATCTTCCAGAGATCCACGCTGACATTGACCGTATGATTGGCAAGCACGCTTCCCATCTCATCCTTGAATTCAAGGCTGGAAAGCTGCGTTTCCGTAAACTGCGAACCATTCTTGTCATATACTCTCAGCATACTGGTAAGAACAGCATCTGCCTCCATCCCCGACACGTTGATCGGAGCCACGACCTGGTTGATGATATTCATCAATGAACGCGGACCGGCTATAATGATATTCTTGCCCTCCAGGATCGTAGTCGTGCCGACTTCGTTTCCGCTTGACGGTGATCCTTCGACAGACACGGACGCCACATACGTCTGCTCGACCTTGTCCTCCAGTGTCACCTTCAGACTGGATGGCTGGATCTCGATCTCATCCCATGTGACCGCCGGATTGGAGCAGGTCACCGTCAGCGGAACCGTGTCCAGTTCCGTAATGTTATTCATATCCGCTTCCACGTAAAACGCGGAGCCGGACTTATTCAGCCGCTCAAGGACCGAGCGTTTTTCCGTAACCCGGAGCGTAACCGTACCGTTCCCCTCCGGCTCGACGACCTTGCCGAGGTCAGCGATCGCGTCCTGGTTGACGATATTGATCGGGATATTCAGAAACAGTTCCGTCCGCGTCGGGTTGTTCGCATTGGTAACCATCATCCAGATCCCGGCGCCGATCACCAGCGACAGGAACTTCAGCCACAGATTGCCCAGAAGGGCATGCCGGATCTTATGTCCCATTATCCTGCCCTCCTTAACCAGCGTTTTTTCTTCTGCGGAACAGCCTTATTCTGCAGCTCAACCAGGCGGCTGCGCAGCGACTTCTCCGTAATGTTTCTCTGCAGGTTCCCCCTGTAAGCAGTTGAGATGCCGCCGGTCTCCTCCGATACGATGATCGTGAAAGAATCTGTCATCTCCGATACGCCGACCCCTGCGCGGTGCCTCGTCCCAAGAGCCTTTGAGAGAGACTTGTTGTCAGACAGCGGAAGATAGCAGGTGGCCGCCGTCACGCGGTCCCCGCGTATGATTACCGCGCCGTCATGAAGCGGCGTGTTGTGTTCGAAGATATTGATCAGGAGCTGGCTCGTCACCAGCGCATCGATCTCGATGCCGGTCCGCTCGTATTCATGCAGATTCTCATTCTGCTCGATCACGATCAGCGCCCCTGTCCGTTCAGCGGACATCTCGATGCACGCCCTCACCAGTTCGTCTACCGTGCGGTCGGAAAACCGCCCCGTCACGCTCCTGTTCTGTCCGAAGAGGATCGAATGATTGATGATCTCTCTCTCGCCGATCGTCTCCAGAACCTTCCGGAGTTCAGGCTGGAACACGACGACCAGCGTGATGATCACGATGCTCATCCCCGAATTGATTATGTAGATCAGTGTATCCATCTGGAACAGATAGATCAGTGTCAGTGCTGCGGCTATGATCAGGATGCCCCGAAGCAGTGTCCACGCGTGTGAAGTCTTGATCCAGTTCAGCAGGCGGTAGACCAGCCACGTCAGGATCAGGATCTCAACCACATCGACCGCATTGAGTGATACATTCGGAAGACGCAGCCAGCCGAGATGGGAACTGATCCAGGATATCAGACCGTTCATCCTCTTCTGCCTCCTCTCTTCGGCACTGCCTCCACGTAATAACTGTACTCATCGTCCTCGAACTCCAGCGTCTGCATGTGCCGGTAATCGAGTTCTTCCCGTTTCCTTCTTTCTCCGCGCTCTCCGGAACCGGATTCATCTTCCCAGTCTTCTCCGGACGGTCCCCTGTCCCGTCCGCGGTTATACCTCGATGATCCCGCCGGTTCCCCGCCGAAACGGGAACCGGTCCCGCTTCCTTCCGGAGAGAAGGCGCGAAGCCGTTCCAGAAGACTGCGGTACTGCCTCTGATAATAGATGCATCTCCTGTAGGAGCCGTATGACTTCACGGAAGACGCGATGACTGCGACCAGAAGGATGCTGACATAGGCGATCAGTACGATCAGGATCAGGCCTTTCAGTTTACCGGACGCGAACGCATCCAGGAACATATTGATATTCAGCAGGGCAAGGATCCCGGCGACAGCAGCAAGGACCAGTGACACAAAAAATCCCATCTTCCAGACGGGATTGGTCACGAGATCAATCCGGAACGCATTCTCTGCTTTCCGGATCTGTTTTCCATGCTGTTTTTCGAGGATCGCAAGCCTCGTCATCAGTCTTATCTTTTCCTGGTTGATCATGGTTACGCACTCCCCCTGCGTCCATTTCTCACTGTGGTCTATAAGAGTATACCATATATCCGCATGATTAGGAACCGCAGACCTGTGCAGAGGAAATGATAAAACTGTGAAAATTCCGGCACTTATGTTAGAATCTTGTAATCCACGGCACAGACATATCCTGAGCCGCACAAAACACTGTAAACAGCCGGAGGCCTGTCATGAATAAAAAAGAAATCTCTGAAATTAAAAAACAGCTGCACCCGACACGCCAGACCTTCACCAGGATCTGCGGATGCTATGTAAGCGCGGAAAAAGAGAAGATCACGACATTCTCACATAGTTTCGGGCTGCTCGGTGAAGAAGAGATCTTCAAATACCTGGATATATTCAAAAAGCCCCTGTCCGGAACGCTCGGGAAGAATCTCCTGAACATGGAGTTTACTGCTGAGGCCGAGGAGGACGGCGGGACAGAAAAGTTCCTGTATGACTTAAGGCAGAGCCGCCTCGAAGACGATGACCTGCTGGATGAATTCTACACAAAAGTGATCGACAGCTACATCACGGGCGAAAGCTATCTGATCCTGCTGATCGCGAATGCGTATGATGTTCCCGGAAAAGGGACCGATGAAACGGAGATGTTCGATGCTTCCGATGAAGTCTATGAATACTTCCAGGCTGCCATCTGTCCCGTTGATCTCGCAAAGCCTGCCCTCTCCTACGACCGTGAGACACAGGAATTTCGCAGCCTGAACCGCCAGTGGATCGTCGGAATGCCCGAGGTCGGATTCCTGTTTCCGGCGTTCAACGACCGGCAGAGCGATATCCACAGTGTCCTGTACTATTCCAGGGACCCGGAAGATCTGCATTTTGAATTCACTGACCGCCTCCTGGGCTGCAGTCTGCCCCTGACGGCAGGCCTCCAGAAGGAAGCCTTCCAGGCCGTCGTGGAACAGGCTCTCGGAGAGCACTGCAGTTTTGAAGCGGTAAAAGAGATCCACGACGCGCTCCGTGAAGAAACGGAAGAGGCAAAAGACAGCCCCGATCCGGTTTCCTTTGGCAAACACGAAGTGAAAATGATCCTGAGCCGGGCAGGAGCCGCAGATCAGGACCTTCAGGATTTTGATACTGTTTATGACGAAAATGTCGGAGAGGATGAACGCATCCAGGCCTCCAATGTTATGTCGAAAAGGAAATTTGAGGTCCACACGCCCGATATCACCATCTCGATCAGCCCGGACCGCACCGACCTCATAGAGGAGCGGATGATCGACGGAAGGCGCTGTCTGGTGATTCCCGTAACGGATGAACTCCTGGTCAACGGGATCCGCATCTCACAGATGTCATGATCCTGCGCGGGCATATCCGGTCATGCATTATCGAACACGGCAGTGAAGATCAATCTCCTCAATGCCGTGTTTTTGTTTCTTCAATCTGCTGCAGATCTTATAAGGCCATATGATAGATCGCTTCCATGTCTTCCTTCTTCAGAGGGATGACCTGCCCGTTAGCCCCGCCTGCTTTCTCCTCGCAGCTTGCAGCCATGAACTCGATCTGTTCCTCGGTGGGGGCGATGCCGAGTTCGCGCATGTTCACCGGCATCCCGATCCTGTGGTAGAAAGATTCCATGGCACGGATCCCGTTCTCGATAGTCTCCTCGTCATTGTCCCCGGGAGCCGTTCCCATGACGTCCAGCGCAAACTTGACGAAACGATCCGGAGCCGCCCTGTGCACATATCTCGCCCAGCTGCCCCAGATAGCAGCCAGTCCTGCCCCGTGCGCCACGTCGAACATGCCGCCCATCTCGTGTTCCATGTTATGGGTCGCCCAGTCGCCGCCCTCGCAGCCGCAGCCGGTCAGATCGTTATGGGAGAGGGTTCCCGCCCACATGATCTCTGCCCTGGCCTTGTAATTATCCGGCTCCTTCATCAGGACCTTTGCATATTTCATGACATTGCGCATGAGCGTAACACTGATCCGGTCGGTCATCTCCATGTTGTCACAGAGGTTGAAGAACCGCTCCATGGTATGCATCAGGATATCTGCGACGCCGCATCCTGTCTGGTATGCAGGCAGTGTCATCGTCAGTTCCGGATTGAGCAGAGAGAATTTCGAGCGCATGCATTCCGAACCGTAATCCCGTTTC
>CADCOU010000157.1 GCA_902803155.1 uncultured Lachnospiraceae bacterium
GCAGATCGACTACTCACCGGTTGACGTAGAGCATCAGGACTTCCTGGACATCCAGGACAAGTATCTGCCTGAGCTGATCATGTGCGAAGAGGGCGACTTCGACGCTCTGTGGGATGAGTTCGTAGAGGAGATCACTCCGTCTGCAACCGCATTCCAGGAGTACATGCAGGAAGCAGTTCTTGAAGAAGCTCACAAAGTGCTTGACAACGAGTAAACCCTGCAGAAGAAATAGCAATATGATATGCTGACAGACAGCAGGGGAGAGAGTGTTCCTCTCTCCCCTTCTGTTATGCAGGGGGATCACTTCTGCATCAGGAGGACTGGTGCAAAGACGAATCACCTCTGAGCCTGTGCAGGGAAGCAAGGGAGGGATACCATGAACGATCGAAAGGGCAGTTCCGGGAAGGGGCCGAAGAAGAGCTTTTTCAGCCAGCTCGGAAGACAGTGGCAGCTGCTCGTCATGTCACTGCCGATGCTGATCTACATTCTGATCTTCAATTACAGTCCGATGTGGGGCTGGATCACCGCGTTCCAGGATTATAAGCCAAAGAAAGGCATCACCGGAAGCAAATTCGTAGGACTGAAGAATTTCAAATGGCTGTTCGGACGTGAGGACTTCATCAACAGTATCCGCAATACACTGGGTATGAGCGTCATCAACCTGGTGCTGGGTACGGTTGCGGCAGTTGTGCTCGCGATCCTGCTGAATGAGGTCATGCATACGTTATTCAAGAGAGTCGTTCAGACTGTCACGTATCTGCCTCACTTCCTCAGTATGGTCATCGTCGTCGGCATGGCGCAGAACATTTTCGCCAGCAACGGTCCGATCAACCAGCTTCTGATGAACCTCCATATCCTGAAAGAACCGTTGTTCTTCCTGGGAGAAGGGAAATACTTCTGGTGGCTGGTCGGCATTATCAATGTCTGGAAGGAAGTCGGATGGAACACCATTATCTATATCGCTGCCATGACTGCAATCGACCCCAGCCTGTATGAGGCAGCCTCCATCGACGGCGCCGGTCGTTTCCAGAAGATCCGTTATATCACCCTTCCGGGCATCAAGTCGACCTTCGTGATCCTGCTGATCATGAACATCGGACACCTGATGGAAGCAGGCTTCGAGATCCAGTACCTGCTCGGTTCCAGCCTCGTTATGGACTGGTCACAGACGATCGATATCTTCGTTCTGAAATACGGTATCTCGAAACAGCAGTATGGTGTTGCAACTGCCGCGGGTATGTTCAAGAGTATCGTTGCGATCATCCTTCTCTTCACTGCCAATACAATAGCGAAGAAGCTGGATGAGAGCACGCTGATTTAAGGGAGGTGCGTCATGAACCAGACTAAGACTTCCAGTAAGATCAAGCATGACAAAGTATTCCCGACAGTCAACGCCATCTTCCTGATCCTTCTCATGTTCATCACACTGTATCCGGTTATCAATACCGTCGCATATTCATTTAACGACGGTACGGACGCCCTGCGCGGCAACATCGGCCTGTGGCCCAGAGTGTTCAGTGTGGAGAGCTACAAGACGATCCTTCGTGACGCGGCTGTCTACTCAGCTGCATGGATCTCTGCATCCAAGACAGTGATCATCACGCTGCTGAACCTGTTCTGGACCAGCATGCTCGCGTATGCACTGTCACGGAAGGAATATGTGCTCCGCAAGCCGATCACAATCCTCATGGTCCTTACCATGTATGTGAATGCCGGACTTATCCCGAACTACCTGCTGATCTCGAAGACCCTGCATCTGAATAACAGTTATCTGGTCTACATCATCCCGACGATGTTCTCCTGCTTCAACATGATCGTGATCCGCACGTACATCGCCAGTCTTCCGGACGCGCTGGTAGAGTCCGCGAAGATCGACGGTGCCGGTGACATCCGTGCGTTCTGGCAGATCATCTTCCCGCTGTGCAAACCGGTTCTTGCAACGGTTGCACTGTTCGTGGCCGTTGGAAGCTGGAACAGCTGGTTTGATACCTATCTGTACTGCGGCGGCAAGAAAGAACTCTACAGCCTGCAGTATCTGCTGAAGATGAAGCTCGCGACCACACAGGCAAGCGCCAACGCGGCCAAAGCAACAGCAGACGCACTGAAGACAGTGGGACAAACCACGCCGGTCACGATCCGCTGCGCGATCACAGTCATTGCCACGGTACCGATCCTGATCGTGTACCCGTTCCTGCAGAAGTACTTCGTAACCGGTATCGCACTGGGCAGCGTGAAGGAGTAAGGCAATGAAGAAGCAGTGGCCGCTCGACAACGCAGTTTCCTACGACCCTTACTATGGCGAACCCGACCGGGACGGAGATCAGGGATATGAGATCCGTCCGGACGGCAGTGTATTCGTGCGCGTTAAAGCGCCGAATGCCGGAGAAGTGGTCATCGACCAGTTCGGAGCGGTGTCGCCTCTGAAGCGGGTATCGGATGAGATGTGGGAGGGGACATTCTCTCCGGGACCCGGCTTCCAGTACTTCTTCCTGAAGATCGACGGAGCGGATGTGCTCAGTCCGTACTTCCCGATCGGATATGGCTGCTGCCGGCCCATGAACTTCTTCGATATCCCCGTCCCCGGAGAGGACTGGGACAGACTGGAAGGCGTACAGCACGGCAGCGTAACGCGCTGCTATTATCTGTCTGAGGTCACGGGGAAGCACGAGATCTGCCTCGTGTATACGCCGCCCCGCTACGACCCATCGAAAGCATATCCGGTCCTGTATCTGCAGCACGGCTACGGGGAAAATGAGACCGGGTGGATCTACCAGGGACACGCCGGCCGCATCGCTGACCGCCTCATCGCCGAGGAACGCATGAAAGAGATGCTGATCGTCATGGGGAACGGGATGGTGCAGAGGGACGGGCACGAGAAGGAATTCGA
>CADCOU010000158.1 GCA_902803155.1 uncultured Lachnospiraceae bacterium
ATCTCTTCTTCGAATACATCCTCAACCGCTTCATCAACGACGGCGTCTTCTTCCGTCACTTCGTCTGCGGCATCCGGTACCTCCGTGTCTTCCCCGGCAGGTTCTGCCACCTCTTCCTGGGCAGGCGCTTCCGGAATCTGTACCTCTGCTGCGGGAGCGGCGATGTCGTCAGCTCCGGCAAGGACTTCTTCCGTCGACGGCGCTTCTTCCGAAACGGCAGCCGTCAGCAGTGCCTCTTCATCCTGGGAGTATCCGGCCACAGGGATTCCAAGGATCATCGATGCACAGACGATCCCTGCAAGAAGCTTCTTTCCGATCAACTTCTTCATGCTCTGTTCCTCCATTGTCATGAATCTACATACAATTGCAAACTATCCCTTATGTTATTTTTCGGAAACTCCCCAGTTCCTTTCTCTGCTCCGATAATATCCGGGCAAAATTATGTATAGTAAATCTTAACATATTATTAATCTTTGTGCAATACTTTGGGATTCCAAAACACCCGCGACTTATCCCCCGGTTATCCCCAAATAATCCCCGGAAAATCCACCATTCCCGGCACTGTTTTCCACAAATGGCATGATCCTGTCCTGTCTGCATATATTTTTGTCAGACTTGTTCAATCAATACTTGTTGGCAGATAACCTGTTTCGTGGTAGATTTAAGAGGAACACCATGGAATGCATGCTCAGCATGTGTACAATCATTCTCAGGGGACGCATGAACAGACTGCGTCCTTCTCATGAAAGGAAGGTATCGTAATGAATCTGTTGAATCTTCTTATGGGCTCTCTCGGTTCGGACAATTCCATTAATGCGCTTTCCAAGAAGACCGGTGTGAATACTTCTCTTCTGACAAAGCTTCTTCCTCTGGCGATCCCGATCCTGCTGAAAGCTCTCACGAAAAATGCAGGCAAGGAAGGCGGCGCAGCGTCTCTGCTGACGGCGCTCGGGCAGCATAAGAGCACCCGCTCCATTCCGGATCAGATCAATGACGTAGATGAAGAAGACGGCGGGAAGATTGTCGCTCATATCCTTGGAAACGATTCGGACCAGATCGTCTCTGCTCTTGCGCAGGAAACCGGTATGGAAGGTGCGGATGTCAGCCGTTCTCTCGGTGCGATCGCTCCGGCTCTGATGAGCATGCTTTCCGGCACCGCGAACTCCGTCCATTCCTCAGGCGTGAACCTGTCTGACGGGTTCGACCTGACCGATGTCATGGGTCTGTTCGGAGGCGCTCAGCCCCAGCAGCAGAACTACAGCATGCTCGGGTCGCTTCTCGGCGGTTCCCAGCAGCAGTCCGGCGGCGGTCTGCTTGGGTCCCTCCTTGGCGGCGGTTCCCAGCAGCAGTCTTCCGGCGGTCTGCTTGGTTCTCTCCTCGGCGGTGGTGCTCCGCAGCAGCAGTCTTCCGGCGGTCTGCTTGGCTCCCTCCTCGGAGGAGGTGCTCCGCAGCAGCAGTCTTCCGGCGGTCTGCTCGGCTCTCTTCTCGGCGGCGGTTCTTCACAGCAGCAGGCAAGCCCGCTCGGCGGCCTGATGGGTTCTCTGTTCGGCGGACAGTCTGCCAAGGCAGATGACGGAACAGAACTTCTGTCCATGCTCGTGAATATGATGAAATAAATGAAGCGGCTGTGAACGAATCGGTTTTCAGTTCACCAGCACGTCCATAATGCGTTCGTAATCAGTCCTGGATTCCATGTGATCCAGGACTGATTGTATGATGTCATAGCGGTCTGAGATGATTCCGTCCACCCTCCGGCGAAGCATCGCCCTCGCCGTCTTTCTGGAATTGACCGTCCAGCAGTACAGTTTCTTGCCCTTGCGGTGGATTGCCCTTGTCCGGGTGGGGTGAATCACATTGGCCTGTGAGAGAAGCATATCTGCTTCCAGACCGGCCGCATTCCCATAAGCAAAGAAATACAGATACCCGCATCGGATATCCGGATAATTCCGGTCGATATAACGTATTACGCTGTAGTTCATGGAGATCAGAACGCAGTCCTGATCCATGCCTTTCTCACGAAGCAGGGCGATGACGTCATCCGCCATCTGCTCATCCGCCGTTATGCCCTTAAGTTCCAGATATAACGTCTCCCGTCCCTTTCCCTTATCAAGCACTTCTTCCAGTGTCGGAATCTTCCGGATCTCTCCGGTCACAGTCTGCATATCGATGGACCGGAGCTCATCCAGGGTCAGGTCACATGGCCTTTCCTCTCTTCCGCATAGTCTCTTCAGCGTAGCGTCATGGAAGATGATATAGGATCCGTCCGCTGTCCGCTGGATATCGGTTTCCGCCGCCCGCGCGCCCATCTCAAGGGCAGCCTCCTGTCCTTCCAGCGTATTTTCGATATCCAGGTCTCCTCCCAGTCTGTGAACAACCGCTTCGGTCTGCCTCGCTCCAGGGAACAGATATTCAAAATGCGCCAGTGAATACCAGGAACCGACGGCAATAATGAGAAGACAGAGCAGAGAGATGAGCAGCGCCGGAAGGAAGCTCTTTACCATGTCCGGAGCATGGCAGTTCTCCTCTCTGTCTTTGAGTGCCATGTGTCCGCACAGCCTGTCATAGAGATCCGCCAGCGGCAGGATCACGATCCACGGAGCCAGGAGTATGCACAGGGCAAGGAGCAGGAGAGCGAGATACGTTCCGAAGAGTACGATATATCTGGACACCAGACGCGGCATGGGGGCGGAGATCAGCTGCAGAAGGAGCGGCATATACCGGAACAGCCCAAGCCCGGTCAGAATCACTGCCGCCGCCATGGCGGCAGCTCCTGCAAGCGTCGGGTATACCTGCCTGCGGTTATCCCTTACCATTCTCAGAGCCTTCTTCCTGGCTTCCGGCAAGGTCTCCTTTTCAAGGATCACTTCATGGATGAGAAACAGATCCCTCAGCTGCAGTGTCACCAGGATCGCCATTCCCAGGATATAAACAACCCGGTAAAGGATCTTTTTGTGGAGCAGATAGCGAACGAAACCGGGTATTTCAAAGGGGTCCGGAATAAAGAAGAATATCGTAACCGCCAATGCCGGAATGAAAATGAGATAGAACAGGATAACCGGGATTCCCTGCCTGCAGAGAAAAAGACGGATACGGCCTGCGCTTTTAACGATCAGGTGCACAGGATGCACCGGATGTCCCTGCCGCAGATCCTCCGCAAGGAGTATTACCAGGTTAAACAGCATAGCGGCAGTCAGAAGCAGGATCAATTCTGCAATAACCAGGACCGTATATCCCTGCCACGAGCGAAAGAGCGAATAGATATTCCCGCTGGTCATGGCAGAGCTCTCCGAGAAAAACAGAACAGAGGAACAGGCTGCGTCCATCCCCGTCATCGAAAGCGCGATAATTATTCCGCACATTATGGAAACCAACAGCATCCAGGCACAGTTCCTGCCTGTGAATATCTGTCTGACCGCTTTGCTCCGCTCTTTCATTGTTCCCGTTCCGTCTTTTCTTCCGAGTGTTATAATAAGGTCTTCCGGTCATTTCACCGGTTTTGACGCCATATGTTCAAGCTTCTTTCTCCGTCGGTGAGCCTCCTGAGATAAACCTCCGGCAGGATGCCCTTCAGTTTCCGATACTGCTCTCCCGGCAGTCTTCTCTGATCTTTCAAATGCCAGTCTCGGATAGTCATCCTCCACCACATAGATCGTTCCGCAGTGCACAAAGCCTGCTTTTTTCACCAGATTCTGCATTACACGATTGTCTCCGTGCGTATCGATCCGAAGGTGACCGCACTGTTTGTATGCCCATTCAAGGCAGTACCGTCCCACGCCTTTTACGGAACCGTTTGACGCAAGCCGGTGGACCACTCCGTATGGACTGTCATCCAGCCATCTCCCATTTTCTATTTTCCAGTAGGTCGGTTCAATGTCCGGACCCTGAATAAAATAAAAAGTCCCGATGATCTTCCCGCCTTCGTCGACGCAAACATAGCTGTTTCCGTTCCGGATGTCCTCGCGGATCAATGCCTCCGGCGGCCAGTTTGTCGGTCCCCACTGATTCGGATTGCCGTGCTGCGCCATGAATCTCCGTGCAAAGGCATAGATCTCCATGATCCGTCCGACGTCCGGTTCTTCA
>CADCOU010000159.1 GCA_902803155.1 uncultured Lachnospiraceae bacterium
ACCGTCGAGGAACAGATCGGACTCGTACAGTCCCAGGGTTCACAGATCATCGACGCTATCGAGTCCAAGATCGACAGTGCTGACGCATCCTTTGATCCTTCGGATCTGGAAAGTCTCGCCGGCCAGCTGGTAGGCGCCATCACCGGGATCGACGAAACCGGAGGCGAAGATATCTTCAGTTTATTTGACGATTATTCCAATATTATAGACTCAATAAAAGAATACTATATTGAGAGAAACGCCGAAGCTATGGACCCTGCAGATGTACAGATCGTGTCCATGACGCATGGTTATCAGGACAGCGACTACGAGCAGCCGGAATTCCGGTTCATCTCGTTCCTCTCCCAGTCCAATTACTATCAGGACGGCAATGTCCTCCGGTTTGCGAGCAGCGCTGCGGAACCGGGCATGTATACTCTCACCAAGGAGGAAGACGGCTCTATCACCGTATTGGACGCGGTATTCGCAGAAGACGGGGAAGGCTGGCTGGATTCCATCCAGGCTATGGCTGATACGGTCGGCTGCCCGGTCGAAGATATCCTCGATGCGGTCAATTTCGGCGACTATATAGTGGTTTCTGATCTGATCAATTATATGGATGAGCACGAAGATATCGAAGGAATCGAATATATGGGCGAGGTCAAAACACACGAAGAGCTGGAAGAGATCCAGTCAGAGCTGTTTGATGAGTACATGTCCAAATATGCGGAGGAAACGGAAGCAGACGCTGCGTTCGCAGAAACGGAAGCAGAGTAATTGTTGCCCACCGCCTGCAGAGGCAGGCACCATCCTGTGAAGATGTAAGAAAAGCCGGGAGGTTAGACCTCCCGGCTGATTTTATTACTGTTTTATGCCTTTTTCTGCAGATGTTTTTTACTATTTTTTCCGGAATATCCGTTTCAGTGCGTAGACGCCCAGCGACAGGCCGACCAGCAGTATGACCAGCGCGATCAGAGGCATTCCTCCCGGAACCAGCGGCTGGATCTCTGTCTGACACAGCCGGCACCCTCCGGAAAACAGAACGCAGGCAACGATGATCAGGATGATATCATTGATCTTCTCTCCCAGGTTTTTGACCAGTTCCTCATATCCGGTCAGTTCCATATTGATCTTCAGCCTGCCCTTCATGACATCGCTCAGGGCTTCTGCCGCAAGCTGGGGGATCATGGATACTTTCTTCCCCACATCCAGTACGCCCTCGCCCAGGGACAGGATCTCCGCCTTCAGGCTGAAGGACTTCTTCATGCGGTCCATCAGCTTCTCGGATATGATGTCAAACAGGTTCAGTTCCGGACAGAGCTGCTCCATGACGCCCTCGATCGTCAGGAAGGAACGCACAAGCATGGTGAACCTGCCCGGCATCACGATATGATGTTTGTCCGCCAGGTCGCACACCTCTCCCAGCAGACCGGAGAAGTCGATCTCGCTTAATGATGAGACATTCATGTACTTGGCGCTGAATGATTCCAGATCCTCTTTCAGTTTATTCCGGTCTGTCCCGGAGGAACTCGTACCGATCGCCAGCACGCCGTCCGCCATCGCGTCCGTATCTCCGCGCAGAAGTCCGACGATCAGGTTCTGGAGGGCGTTCATATCCGCTTCCGTGATCTGTCCGATCATGCCGAAGTCGATCCAGTGTACCTTGCCGCCGCTGCACATAATATTTCCCTGGTGGGGATCCGCGTGGAAGATGCCGGCGTCAAATACCTGATGCAGATAGCTCTCCAGGATGTCCCGGCCGACCTGCATGCGGTCGGTTCCCTGTTCAGCGAGTTTCTCTACCTTGCCGACAGAACAGCCATCCACAAAGGTCATTGTGAAAATGCGCTCTGTCGTCAGTTCGTCGATCACGGCAGGACAGGTGGCTTTTCCGTCATCCAGGACAACTTCTCTGAAAAACTTCGTGTTGGCCGCTTCAATGCGGAAATCCAGTTCCTCTTTGGTGACTTTTTCGAACTCTTCGATGATAGTCACCAGGTCCATGGCGTCCCCGCCCGAGTCGGCATTGTCTCCGCCGCCGAGCATGCCGCCCAGGCCTTTCAGCAGGTCGAAGTCCTTCTGCATCATATCCGCGATCAGCGGACGCTGTACCTTGGTCACGACTTTCGTCCCGTCAAGCAGTACGCCGTAATGCACCTGCCCGATGGATGCGGAGCCGATCGGCTCGTCCCTGAATTCACCGTATATCTCTTCGATCTTTTTCCCGGTCTCTGCTTCGATCACGGCCCTCGCAACAGCGGGATCCAGAGGTTTTACATTCTGGCGCAGTTTTTCCAGCTCCTGGCAGTATTTTTCCGGGAGCAGGTCCACACGGCTGGACATGATCTGACCGATCTTTACATAAGTCGGACCAAGATCTTCCAGAGTTGTACGGAGCTCTTCAGGGGTGAGCCCGTTCGCGTAGAAGTTGTGTTTTGCCAGCACGCCGAGCATCTGGGCGGCGCGTTTTTTTTCTTTTTTCTCCTCACGGAGCTCAGCGGAGAGCAGTTTTTCAAGCTCAGGAGTCATCTCCATGGGAGTATGCTCAAACTGCGCTTTCATCTCCGCAAGTTCCTTCTGCAGATCATCCTTGTTCCGGACAGGAGTCTCTTCTGCCTCAGCAGTCTCCTCTGCAGGTTCGGCAGCGGCGGCTTCAGCGATTTCCTCTGCCGGATCAGCCGTAGTGACTGCTTCTGCGGTTTCCTCTGCCGGATCAGCCGCAGCGACTGCTTCTGCAGTTTCCTCTGCCAGCTCGTTCGTCATGAGAACCTCTGCGTTCTCTTCAGTCGGTTTCTTCTTTTTATTCTTCGTATCAGCCATCTCACACCCCTCCTTATACGTTCCGAAGCGGCCATACCAGGATCAGCCGCACTATGCCTACAGCAGACGCAAAGAGGACCGTTCCGCCGATCACCTTTACAAAGGAATGAACCGAATCCCACCAGGGATTGTTGAGAATGATGATGCCGGCTCCGATCAGCAGTATGCAGAGCAGGAGAAGGACCCACCACCATTTTTTGCCGGCCCGGCGGGCGTACATCCACGCATGGACTGCGCTGTGCAGGCCGTCAACGATCAGAAGGATTCCGAAAAATACGCTGAGCACTACCAGGGTCTTGTCGCCCGAAACCAGAACAAAGATACCGAGAACGATCAGAAGCAGAGCCGCGATGAACAGGATAAAATCCTTCAGTTTCTTGTTGCTGCCGATAAAATCCCATATCATGACGGAACCAAGCAGCAGGGCCGCGTAGCCGAGAAGGTTCACAAGAATACCGTCATACTGTTCCGGAATGATCAGCAGCAGAAGCCCGAGTATCATCATCACCACCGATGATATGATAATCTGGTGCTTCAGTTTGCCTAATGCTTCAAAAAGCATATGCAGTTCCTCCTTTACAGGTTATTTACGCGTAAAAAGACGCAACTTTATTATAGTATTTCCCGTACTTGTTTAAAACCCCTGCATATCTACTATCTGCCATATTTTGTATAAATTTTCGGTTTTTATTTGCAAAAATCAGTTCCCGTGCCGAATCTGTGTAGTAGAACCATCTGCTCTGCGCTATACTACGAATATAGTACAGCGTATATCAGTCTATAGCCCGTCTTCAATGAATAAATGGATGGATATTACAAAGCGGCATACTGCTTCGCCTCTATGATGATATGAGAGACATGAACTCTATGGAAAAATATATGAAAAAGACGATTCTGACCCTGCTTCTCCTTCTGTGCCTGATCCTTCCCGTATCTTTTGCGGTACATGCGCAGGACAGTACTTTCACTGGTACCTTTACCACCCTGGGACATGACGTTTCATGGGATTTTGTGTACAGGGATGATTTCTTTCTCCAGACGCCGGACCAGTATGACCATGATCTGGCAAGACTCTCCCTGGGACTGGCCTTGTCGGCATTCCGGGATACGCCTCATCCTGAGGCCCAGGACGATTATCTGATCAGTTTCCTGGAAAGCATAGGGTTTG
>CADCOU010000160.1 GCA_902803155.1 uncultured Lachnospiraceae bacterium
ACTGTCAGTCCTTGAGAAACTGGCGCCCTATGTGGATGCCATGAATATAGACCTGAAGGGATTTACCGACCATTACTACAGGGAAGTCCTGAAAGGGAGCCGGGAGATGGTGACGGAGTTCATCGCCGAAGCGGTAAAGGTCTGTCATGTGGAACTGACTACACTGATCGTCCCCGGGGAAAATGACACGGAAGAGGAGATGGATGCGCTGAGCGGCTGGATCGCCTCCCTGCAGGACGGGAAGGGTGAGGCTATCGGCAGGGATATTCCGCTGCATGTCTCGCGGTTCTTCCCGCGCTTCCACATGCAGGACAGAAAGGCAACGGATGTCAGAGCCGTTTACCGCCTGGCGGAGACAGCCAGACGGCACCTGACGTATGTCTATACCGGGAACTGCTAGAGAAAAATATACCGGGACCGGTATGAGAAGTTCATATCGGGGCCTGTCAAAAAAGATCCGGTGCGGCTGATCTGCCGCACCGGATCTTTCTGTATCTCAAATGAAATGAGTGTACTACTGTCATCTATCAATTATCAGTTTTTCGAATTGTTGTATTTCATTGCGATCTCCAGAACCCACTGGACTACGCGGAGCAGCTCCAGGATGAACTGTGCGATGTAGGAGAGGATATATGCGTCGAATACTTCCTTCATGATATCCAGCTCTTCACCGGTAGCCAGTCCGGTTTCTTCCATCATCTGAAGCGCAAGCTTATTGGCTCTCTTCTCTACCGGGATATTCAGCAGAGTGACAATGAATCCTGCAACGGCCAGGGCACCGCCGACAGCGAGGCAGACGAAGCTGATCATGGTTACTTCCTTCATGACCATTATGTCAATCATGCCTCCGATCAGGACGACCGGGATGAACAGGATGGGACCGAAAACACCGATCAGTGACAGGCTGTTGCGCACTTTTGCCTGTTTGTCCCCGCTCTCACAGAGCTTTGCGACTGCTGCTTTCTGCACGCCCAGTGCAGTAGAAGTGACTGTCTTCTTGTTATCGATCTTGCCGAGCCAGGAACGAAGATAGATCGTCTTGGTCAGGATGTTGTAGTAGTTTCCGAAGAACATTTCGCGGATCACTCCGGACTTGCGGACCTTAACATATTCCAGTCCGCTGCGGTCCAGCACATATCTGGCTGCGTCCACGCCGGTCATGTTGGAGGAGATCCCTCTCTTGTTCGCTTTTCTGTACTTCAGATAGACGCGGATCTCCAGAACCAGGCAGACCACTGCCATGACAGCGATCAGGATCCCTACGATTACATATGCCGTTGCCAGAGCCGGAGTCGTTCCGAACTGCTCCATTACCTTACTTACCATTTCCTGCATTTTGATTTCCTCCTTTTTTATAGGGAATTCCGTTTCCCTCTCTGTTGTACTGAACGCATGATAACAATGGTTCTGTCATAAAACCGTCACAGCAGAAAAAGAGGTGCAGAAAAAGATGCCGGCGCGATATTCCGTTTACAGTTCGATCGATGCGTGCTGTTCTTCCCTGATGCCGTGCTTCTTCGCATATCCGGTCAGAATCAGCGTCAGCGCGCCGTCACCGGTGACGTTGCACGCGGTACCGAAACTGTCCTGCAGAGCGAAGATCGCGAGCATGAGGGCTGTGCCGCTCTCGTCAAATCCGAGGATCCCGGTGATGAGACCGAGGGAAGCCATGACGGTGCCGCCGGGAACCCCGGGAGCGCCGATGGCGAATACCCCGAGAAGGATCACGAAGAGGATCATGGTCCCGAGAGACGGCAGATATCCGTAGAGAACCTTGGAGATAGTCATGACGAAGAAGACTTCAGTAAGGACCGATCCGCACAGATGAATGTTGGCAAAGAGCGGTATGCCGAAATCGACCATGTCGGAGCGCAGGTTTTTACTTTTGTGCGCGCATTTCAGGGCGACGCCGAGCGTGGCTGCCGAGGACATGGTCCCGATAGCGGTAAGGTACGCCGGACCGTAATGCCGGATGACTTCAAGTCCGGATTGTCCGGAATAGACGGTTGCAACTCCGTAGAGAACGGTGAGCCAGATCACATGCCCGGCCAGAACTATAATGATGACAAGCAGGAAGATCGGAAGCTGTCTGGTGATGGAACCTTCCCATGCAAGGCAGCAGAAAGTGGATGCGATAAAGAAGGGAAGGACCGGGATAACGATTTTTTCCACGATCTTCAGGACGATCTGCTGGAATTCATCCAGGATGGAGGTGATCGTCTTTGCCTTTGTCCAGACGGAGGCGAGACCGATCAGGACAGAGAAGACCAGAGCGGACATGACGGGCATGAGCTGGGGAATGTCCAGCTGGAATGCGACCGGCGGGAGTTCGCTCAGTCCTTCGGCGGCAGTGACAATGGTCATGTTGGGGATTATCGCGTAGCCTGCGATCATGGACATACATGCAGCCAGGACACTTGAGGCATATGCGCACAGGATTGCGACGGAAAGCATACGGGTTGCGTTGTTTCCGAGCTTCGTGATGGACGGCGCGATAAAGCCGATGATGATCAGCGGAACGCAGAAGGTGATCAGCTGGCCGAGAATATATTTAACCGTCACGATGATGACAATCAGGTTCTTCGGCGCGACAAGTCCCAGGAGGATACCGACGACGATACCCAGAAGAAGCCGGAACGGAAGGCTCTTAAACAGTTTCATACTCTTATTCCTCTCTTATTTTCGTATAGTCCGATTACTTCTTTTCGGTCATCATGAGAATGATCTCACGATCTGTTTCACGCATGCCTATGCGGCCGAGACGGCTGAAATTGTCGATCGAATTCTCTACGCCTTTTACGACCAGGCCGTCGCCGCCGTAGAACTGCTGGCCGTTCCGGTACATCTCAAAACCGAAGATGCCGGTCTCGACGGCCGTTGCGATCTTGGCTGCGCAGGAAGACTTGGCTCCGTCGCAGACAATGCCGGAAGAGATGGCAAGCGCATTGACGATCGTGTGGGAGATGACTTCTTCATTTCCGCCGTGGAGGTAGGCGACGCCTGCGCCTGCTCCGGCTCCTGCGCTGACAGCGCCGCAGTATGCGGACAGTCTGCCGATTCCTGTCTTTGCATGCAGTGTGATGAGGTTGGAAATGAGGAGGGCTCTGTAGAGCGTCTCCTGATCCGCCTGAAGTTCACGGGCATATTCGATCACGGGAAGTGAGGTTGTCAGACCCTGGTTGCCGCTGCCGGAGCAGATGACAACGGGGAGTTCACAGCCGTTCATGCGGGCGTCGGAGCCGGCGGCAGCACGAGCCTTGGCTCTTGTCAGTACGTCGCTGCCGGTGTGAAGAAGGACTTTACCGATATTCGCGCCGTAATCATTGCGCAGCCCTTCCTCGGAGATCGCACTGTTGAGTTCAATCTGACGGTCCAGGATGGGACGGACGTCTTCCGTATCGCACGTTGTTGCGAAGTCGTAGATGTCCTTCACGGTCAGCAGACTGTAATCCGGAATGTCCTCTTCGGAGGCTTCTTCGGCGGACGGATCCTTCTCAAAGAGCACTTCGCCGTTCTTCTCGATCAGAACGATGTTCGTGTGCTCATTTGCGATCCGGACCTTCGCCTGGGAATCGCCGTCGGATACCGTGACGATCATGTCAAGCAGGCAGTCCGATTCGAGCGGTTCGACCACGATCTCAGTCTGTTCCATATACGCGCCAAGCTGTGCCCTGGTCTCCGGGGAGACGTTGGAAATGACCTGCAGCAGGGCTGTTTCATCTCCGCCCAGAACGCCTATGGCGACTGCCGCCTGTATGCCGCGCCTTCCTTCGGTGTTCGGAACGACAACGCTCTTGACATTCTTGATGATATTGCCGCTCGCTTCGACTCTGATCCGGTCCGGGAGAGAACCAAGCACCGCGCGGGCTTTCGCACCGCAGTACGCAAGTGCGATAGGCTCCGTACATCCCATCGCGCAGATGAGTTCGCGCTCAAGAATCTTTACATAGGTCTGGTAAATAACGCTGTTCCTTTCCATGCAATGATCTTCCTTTCTGTTGTTTATATATCCTAATGTTCATGGTACTACAGCCGGCAGTTCTGATACAATGCAAAATGTGCGGCGGAAACAGAAACGGATTATATCCGGCGGGAGACAGGATCAGAGAAAAAGATTTCGGAAAAGCGATTGTTTCTGATAAAATATGGAAAATGACTCATTACAGTTGTGAGACAGAAAAGGAGAGGTTCGGTATGATCAAAGTTGCATTTTTTGACGCAAAAGCATATGACATGCCTTCGTTCAAACATTACGGCAGACTCCATGACATGGAGTTCAAGTTTCTGGAGACAAAACTGACAGAAGATACGGCAGAGCTTGCGAATGGCTGTGACGCTGTCTGCGTCTTCGTAAACGATACGGTAAATGCCGCAATTATCGATAAACTGCACGAACATGGGATCCGGATAATCGCGCTGCGCTGCGCGGGATACAACAACGTCGACATAAGGCATGCCTTCGGCAAGATCCATGTAGTGCACGTCCCTGCCTATTCGCCCTATGCGGTGGCAGAACACGCGGCAGCGCTCCTGCTGACGTCAGTGCGCCGGATACACAAAGCATACAACAGGACCCGCGACTTCAATTTCTCCCTGAACGGGCTGACCGGATTCGATCTGCACGGGAAGACCGTCGGCGTGGTCGGAACCGGAAAGATCGGACGGATCTTTATCGACATCTGCCGCGGGTTCGGCATGCAGGTGATCGCATACGACAGATTCCCTGCAGAAGGAAGCGGCATTACATATGTATCGCTGGACGAACTGCTGCAGCAGAGCGATATCATTTCCCTGCACTGTCCGCTGACGGACGAGACCCGTCATATGATTGGCAGCGAAGCGATCGGAAAGATGAAGAAAGGCGTCGTCATCCTGAACACATCCCGGGGAGCTCTGATCGATGCGGAAGCCCTGCTGGAAGGGATCAAGGCGAGGAAGGTCGGAGCTGCCTGTCTGGACGTCTACGAGGAAGAAGCGGACATCTTCTTCGAGGACAGGTCAGGGCACATCCTGAATGACGAGCTTCTGGCGCGGCTGATCTCCATGCCGAACGTGATCGTCACTTCACACCAGGCGTTCCTGACGGAGGAGGCGCTGAACAATATTGCCGAGACCACCGTAAACAATATCCGTTCGTATTTTGACGGGGACGGTCTCTGCGACAATGAACTGTGCTACCGGTGCGGCAAGATCGAACAGTGCAGAAAAGAGAGGAAGCAGAAGTGCTTCTGACAGGGAGAGGATAAGCAGTCAGACAGGCAGGTGCTCACGGCACCTGCCTGTTGCTGTTATATGTCCCCCACTGCCTGATTTCAGGCAGTTTTTATTTTTCAAAAAAGACGAACAGACGTTCCTTGGTGTTAAAAATATCCAACACCTTCCGCGCGATAATGTGATCAACAACAGATCACAGCAACAGAGCTGAAGAACAGAAGGAGGTGCCGACATGAAAGGATATTACACGGAAGGCGGTTATATGGGATACGCGGACGGCAGGTACATCCTGTTCGCTTCGGAAGATGACTACAGGGAATGGATCTCAGAGGAGTAAGGGGAAAAGAAACAAAAGGGGGGTAACATGATGCTGTACGTGCATATCGAATACGATGATTTCGGGGAATATCTGGAGGTTCTGGATGACAGTACCGAGCCGGCCGCGCAGGGTGATTAAACTCTGCGCGGTAATATATTTGATTTCATGCAGGCGTGTATTTGGGAAATAAGTAAGATATAATTGTTTACAGAAGGATGTCATATATAGGTCACCAGATACCGCAGCAGGAGAAATGGTTATGGATGCAAGAGAATTTCTGGACATACTGCATGTCGCAGAGCGGCTGAAAGATACGCCGCGTCATTGCACAACGTCAAAGAGAAGGACGGAAAGTGTCGCAGAGCACAGCTGGCGGGTGGCGCTGATGGCGCTGCTTCTGAGGCATGAGTTCCCGGATGTTGATATGGATAAGGTTGTGGACATGTGCCTGATCCATGATCTCGGAGAATGCTTTACGGGTGACATCCCTGTCTTCCGCAAGACGGAAGCTGACAGGGAGACAGAAGACTCCATGCTTGCCTCCTGGGTCTCATCGCTCCCGGAAGGCCAGTCGGAGGATCTTGCGTCCCTGTATGAGGAGATGGATGCGCAGGAGACGCAGGAAGCGAAACTGTTTAAAGCTCTGGACAAACTGGAAGCGGTGATCCAGCACAACGAATCTCCTCTGGATACCTGGGAAGAGCATGAGTATGAGCTGAACCGGACCTATGCATTTGACGCGGTGACATTTTCAGACTGGCTCACAACACTTCGCAGCTGTATCCTGGACGATACGATGGAAAAGATAGAACGTGAAAAAGAACTGTCGTGAAACAGATGGATTTGGCTTTGCAAATGCAGTATAATTCCTGTGTTTGATGCTTTCTGAAATGCATTAGTGAGGTCCGGTATGAATAAATACAGAGATTATGACAACTATCTGAAAGAGTATCCGTCTGTCGACGGTTATTTCGGCAAATACGGAGGCAACTACCTCGAAGACCCGGAACTGATCAAGGCGTTCAATGAGTACGCGGAAGCGTATCACACCATCGCGCAGTCCGCGCAGTTCATCGCGGAACTTCGGCGGGTCAGGAAGGATTTCCAGGGACGGCCGACGCCTGTTTATCACTGCATGAACCTGTCCAACTTCCTCGGAAGGACTCAGATCTATCTGAAGAGGGAAGATCTGAACCATACCGGTGCGCACAAACTGAACCACTGCATGGGCGAAGGACTTCTGGCCAAGTACATGGGAAAGAAGAAACTGATCGCCGAGACGGGTGCCGGACAGCACGGCGTCGCGCTGGCAACGGCGGCTGCCTATTTCGGGATGGAATGCGACATCTACATGGGTGAGGTCGACATTGCGAAGCAGGCTCCGAATGTTACCCGCATGAAGCTGCTCGGGGCAAATGTCATACCGGTCAGCTTCGGCCTGAAAACGCTGAAAGAAGCGGTAGACGCCGCTTTTATGGCTTATGCCAGAGAGTACAAGGATGCGATCTACTGCATCGGTACGGCGGCCGGCCCGCATCCGTTCCCGCTGATGGTACGCGATTTCCAGTACTGCATCGGCGAGGAGGCGAGGGAGCAGTTCGTCACCATGACAGGCCATCTGCCGGATCAGGTCGCAGCCTGCGTGGGCGGCGGTTCCAACTCGATCGGAATGTTCACCCCGTTCCTGGCGGACCCGGTCGAACTGGTCGGCGTGGAACCTCTGGGAAGAGGACCGGCGATGGGGGACCATGCAGCGTCCATAACCTACGGAACAGAAGGTGTGATGCACGGGTTCAACAGCATCATGCTTGCAGATGAGAATAACGATCCGGCACCGGTGTATTCCAATGCCAGCGGCCTGGACTATCCGTCTGTCGGTCCGGAACACGCCCTGCTCCATGAGATGGATCGTGTCCGGTATACCACGATCGATGACGAGGAAGCGATTGAAGCCCTGTTCCTGCTGTCACGGCATGAGGGAATCATTCCGGCAATCGAGAGTTCGCATGCTCTGGCTTATGCGATCAAGGTCGCCAGGACTGGTGTGACCGGATCCATCCTGGTCAACCTTTCCGGGCGTGGCGACAAGGATCTGGACTATATCGTGGAGCATTACGGATATGGTCCGGAGTTTCTGGAGAAAATGAAGAAACGGCGAGGAGAAGAATGAAGATACTGGTATTGAACGGTTCCCCAACCGGGAAGAACAGCATAACGCTGCAGACGGTGGAGTATCTGAAGATCTGTTTTCCGGATCATTCATATGAAGTCCTGCAGGTCGGGAAGCAGATCCGGAGCATGGAGAAGGACTTCTCCGATGCGCGTGAGAAGCTGGAAGACGCGGAACTGATCCTGTTCTGCTATCCGGTATATACCTTTCTGGTGCCGTCGCAGCTGCACCGGTTCATTGAACTGATCAAGGAGCAGCAGGTGGATCTGTCCGGTAAATATGCGACGCAGATCACGACGTCGAAGCATTTCTATGACATAACGGCGCACCGGTTCATTGAGGAGAACTGCGTAGATCTGAACCTGAAATATGTGAAGGGACTGTCCGCAGATATGGACGACATACTGACGGAGAAAGGCCGCAGGGAAGCGAAGGCGTTCTTCCGGTATGTGCTCTGGAATATCGATAACGGCTTTCGCGAACCGGTTCGGGGAACAGAGTGGCATACCGCCGGCGACATGCAGTTTACGCCGGTCATGGCCTCCGGTGCCGGCAGGTCAAAGAAGATGGACGGCCTGAAAGTGGCACTGGTTGCGGATTTTGATCCTGAGGAAGAAGGTACGGCGCTCAGAACAATGATCGACCGTTTCCTGAGGAGGTTCCCGGGAGAAAGCGAACTGATCAATCTGAGGGAGTTCCCGTTTCAGGGAGGGTGCCTCGGCTGCTTCCACTGTGCATCGGACGGAACCTGTGTCTACAAAGACGGGTTTGACGCTTATCTCAGGGAACATATCAATGACGCGGATGCGGTCGTATACGCCTATACGATCCGGGATCATTCCAAGGGTTACCGGTTCAAACTCTACGACGACCGGCAGTTCTGCAACGGACACCGTACCGTGACCATGGGAAAGCCGGTAGGCTATCTCGTGGACGGTGACCTGGACGCGGAAGAGAACCTTAGGACCTTGATGGAGGCACGTGCTCAAGTGGGCGGAAATTATCTTGCGGGCGTTGCCTCAGATCAGCGTGATCCGGACGGGGAGATCGACTGCCTGGCGAAGTCCCTGGTGTATGTGATGCGTCATCATTACACACAGCCTAAGAACTTCTACGGCGTCGGCGGGATGAAGATATTCCGGGACCTGATCTATGAGATGCAAGGCCTGATGAGGGAAGACCACCGGTTCTACAGGGAACACGGCTTTTACGATTTCCCGCAGAAAAAGAAAGGCAGGATCGCGGGCATGTATCTGGTCGGATCCCTGATGGGCAGTAAAAAGCTGCAGAAGAAGATGAAGTTCAGCATGACGGACGGGATGATGCTTTCCTACGGGAAGATGCTGGAGCGGGCACGCAGGGAAGAAGAACGAAAATGAAGGAAATCTTAATTCGGAATCCGGATGCTTGACACCGGAAGTGCCCGGTGGTATACCATGCTCAATCCAGATAAAAGGGAGTAGCTAAACACCGGTCAGCTTCCTGTCAGTGTATCGATAGTAAGGCCGGTGGGCTTATAACCGTCAGTACGATGCATCAGGCATCCGGTTTGAGTTAGAGAGCAAGACTTTTATCGTGACAGTTGTCGCGGTAAGAGTCTTTTTTTATAGCTTTATCATCGGGAGGAGGGTGAGCGCTATGTTAATGAATCTTTTTATTTTCTGGATCTTTGCATCCATGTTCTTTGGAACCAGGGAGGCCGGAAGAGTGGTTTCCAGAATCTTCGGAGTGCTTGTGTTCTTCTGGATCGTGAGGATACTGCTTGGTTTCGGATGGGGCCTTCTGCCTTACATCCTGCTGATCCTGCTGTTCAGCAAGGTAATCGTTCCGTTTGTCGGAACATTTCTTAGACATTTCCAATAACGGAGATGTTATAATGCCAGTAAGATCAGATATGCATAAACCATACACACCAATGGAAGGAGATCAAGTTATGAAAAAGGAACTCAGAAGGTCATCGACGGACTGCACGCTCTGCGGCGTTTGCGGAGGCATCGGCGAGTATTTTGGCATCGATTCTAACCTGGTACGTCTGCTCTGGGCGGCATTCTCACTGGCTGCAGGGTCCGGTATCATTCTGTACATCGTTGCAGCGATCATCATGCCGAAGGCAGAGGATGCGGAGAAAGAGAAGGATCTGAAGGATGTGATCCATCCAGAAGAAGAGACGGTGAATGCGGAAGCGGAATATGCCGAAGAAGCAGAAGAGTTTACGGAAGAGTAATTCAAAAGCATACCATGAAAAAAGGGTTATTGTCAGAAGCAATCGTAAAATATGTTCTCGGTCTG
>CADCOU010000161.1 GCA_902803155.1 uncultured Lachnospiraceae bacterium
CCTTCATAGTCAGCATTGAAACGGTCGATAACTTCTTTGAATCCCTTGGTGATGTTGTCTTCGGAAGCCTCCAGGTCATCCCAGAACATCCAGGTGATCTCTTCGACTTCATCCGCGCCTGCGCTCATCGGAACTGCTGCAAGCAGGCCGAGTGCCATGGATACGGAAAGAACTACTGATAAAGCTTTTCTCTTCATAGTCTCCTCCTTTGAGAAACAAATTACCGGCAAATGCCGTTATTCTGATGATTCAACTGTAGCAAATCATGCTTTATGAATCATCCGAATTGTTGCCATTTATTTTCTAATAATTGCTATCCTTATTTTGGACAGATTAGCGTTTTGTCCACTTTGCACTATTTATCAGGCGCATTTTTATGCATTTTTACAATGTTTTTCTTTTAACAGCTCCGCTTTTGCTCTCAAAATGGACTGAATTCCCTTATTTTGTCCATTCTCATTGACAAGCATTCGCAATTATTCTATTCTATTTCTTGACATAATGCAGTGTGAGAGTCTTTCACCGTCATTTACCATATAGAGAGAATATTATGATTGAGAATCTGAACGGGACTCACGAAACCGTCAACTACCGTGAGAATACCAATCTCCGTATCTACAATAATGTACAGGTAGAGGATTATCCGACTCACTGGCACTCTCCCATAGAAGTGATCATGCCGGTACATAATACCTACAGTCTGGAGTACAGCGACATCCCGGTCACTCTGCGTGAAGGCGATATCATGGTTCTCTGCCCGGGCGTGCTGCATCATCTCTATCCGGCAGAAGGACAGCGATACATCATCCAGGCCGAGATCAATCCGGCTCTGAACCTGAGGGAGATCGATTCGATCCTGACGATCATTCAGCCCGCCCTGCTCATCACTCCGGAACGCTTCCCGGATACCTACGAACAGATCCGCTCGATCGTTACACAGATCATGGATGAATATCAGGAAGGCAGGTCTTTCTTTGAAGCATCTATCTATTCCATGCTGACGAAGCTGTTTGTCCTGATCGGACGAAGCCACGCCGATACGGCGCAGCGGTTCATGACGGACGGCATCCGGCAGAAAAAGTATGTTGAGAAGTTCATGGCTGTTTGCAGCTATATAGACGAACACTGTACCGACAATCTGACGCTGGATGACGTTGCGGAGTATTCCGGTTTTTCGAAATATCATTTCACCCGGCTGTTCCGGCAGTTTACCGGGCTTACATTCTACCGCTATCTGAATCAGAAGCGGATCGCAAAAGCAGAGCGGATCCTCGCAGATCCGTCCCTGTCGGTTACGGATGTTGCCATGGCAAGCGGATTCTCCAGCATGTCCGCGTTCATCCGCATGTTCAAGATCATGAAGGGCTGTACGCCCTCTGAGTTCAGAAAAATGTACCGTCCGACCAGCCGCAATCAGGAGCCCTGGACCGTATAGCAGTAAGGAGGTTCGCTCATGCTGCAGCTAGCTGATATCTTTCAGCCCCATATGACCCTGCAGAGGGACAAGACGATCTATGTCTTCGGCACCTCCGATCCGGACAGTTCCGTTCAGGCCGAGCTGAAACAGGCTTTGTCTGTCAGTATGGAAACCGAAAAGGATCCGGAGCAGGCCGTAAGCGGTCCCGTAACCGTCTGCAGTGCATGTACGAAGACTCAGGACGACGGCAGTTTTCTCCTGGAGCTTCCGCCTGCGGGAGCAGGTTATGGATACAGTCTGAGTGTGACATCCGGCGATGATTCCATAACCGTTGAGGATATTCAGATCGGCGACATCTGGATGGCGATGGGACAGTCCAACATGGAGTATTTCCTGCGCTATGACGCGGACTGGGATTACACCCGCCTTGCTGTTCACAGAAACGGGGCGGACCGGTCCATCCGTATGTATAATGTGCCGCAGGTCGCCTACGAGGGGCAGGGGGATCCTTCTCCCGCCAACGGCGTCTGGTTTTCAGAGGGCGACGAGCCCTGGAGATCGTTTTCAGCGCCGGGCTACTATTTTGCAAAATACCTGCGGGAAAACGGCATCGACATCCCGCTTGCCGTCGTCGGCTGCAACTGGGGCGGAACCCCGGCACAGGCCTGGATGAGCAGAGATTATCTCGAGAAGGAACCGCTGAGCAGTCTCCTCCGGAATTACGAGGATGCCTTCGCATCCGTACCGCTGGACGAACTGAAGGAAACGAGCATGAAAGTATGGAAGGCAGAGCGCTCTTATCTGCATGAGATGCTGTTCCGCCCTGTCCTGGAAGGACTGACCTGGACTGAGCAGCTGCGCC
>CADCOU010000162.1 GCA_902803155.1 uncultured Lachnospiraceae bacterium
CATCCTCCTGATCACCAGGACCTATACAAAAGGCAGCCTGGGCATGGCCGCGTGCATCTATATGATTCTGCTCTCCTCCGAATTTTTCCTTCCCATGCGGCGCCTGGGCAGCTATTTCCATGTCGCCATGAACGGTATGGCCGCCAGTGACCGGATCTTCCGGTTTCTGGGAGAAGCCGAGCCTGCTTCGGGAACGGAAACACTCCCGGAAGGCAGTCTCTCGGTCTCAATGGAAAATGTCAGTTTTTCTTATGTTTAGGAAAAAGAGGTGCTTCACAACGTGTATCTGGATATTCCGGAAACCGGGCTGACCGGCATTACCGGGGAATCCGGCAGCGGAAAATCAACCATCGCCTCTCTGCTCATGCGGCGCCGCGCGCTCTCCCCGGAGCAGGGAAAGATCCTGGTGGAAGGCAAAGACATCATGAAGCTTCGCGAGGACAGCCTGATGCGGGCCATCACATACATTGGCTTCAGCAGCTGCTTTTTCCATGGAAGTGTCCGCGATAATCTTCTCTGTTCCGCTCCGGAAGCATCGGACGAGCAGCTATGGAAGGTTCTGCGTCAGTGCGGCCTGTCGGAATTTCTTCAGTCACAGAACGGGCTGGATACGATGCTTGCCGAAAATGCCGCCAATCTCTCCGGCGGACAGAAGCAGCGTCTGGCGCTTGCACGCGCGATCCTGCATGATTCACCTGTTCTTATCTTTGATGAAGCCACCAGTAATATTGATATAGAAAGCGAAGAAACCATTCTTGCCGAAATCCGGGAGCTCGCCCGGAGCCGGTCTGTGATCATGATCTCCCATCGTCTGGCGAACCTGACCGAAGCCGCCCGAATCTACTGCATGAAGGACGGAGCCATTGTCCAAAGCGGCACCCACGAACAGCTGCTCCGGGAGGGAGGTATTTATAAAACTCTCTGGGACACCCAGTCTGCTCTGGAAGCATTCGGAAAAGAAAATTCCGTGAATGAAGGGCCGGTGAATAAAGCATCAGGAAAAGATGATCCGGTGAAAGAAGATCCGGACAGAAAAGCGTCAGAGAGAGAATTACCAGGAGAGGAGGTCCCGGAATGATGAAGGAAAGAAGTTCGAAAAATCCGCATGCGCCGCAGGTTCTGCTGCGGCTTCTCGCACTGGTCCGTCCTCTGGCTGGCTTTATGGTCCTGTCGATTTCCACGGGCACTCTGGGCTTTTTGTGCGCTGGATTCATCCCGGTGCTGGGAGGCTTTGCCCTTCTCTACCACCATGGCTTTTCCATCCCGGTCTCCATCACAGCAGTCCATGTTCTGCTGATCACATTCGCACTGGTCCGGGCTGTTCTGCGCTATACGGAGCAGCGCACAAACCATTACATTGCTTTTACACTGCTTGCCATCATTCGTGACCGTGTTTTCGGAGCACTGCGGAAGCTGTGTCCGGCAAAGCTGGAAAGGCGCAGCAAAGGAGATCTGATCGCATTGATCACCTCCGATGTGGAGCTGCTGGAAGTCTTTTACGCACATACGATCTCCCCCATCTGCATTGCATTTGTGACAGAACTGATCATGTGTCTGTTCATCGGTTCCTGGCACTGGAGTCTGGGATTTATGGCTCTTACAGCTTATCTTTGTGTGGGAATCCTCCTTCCGTTCATCATCTACAGGAGAAGCGGAACCCTTGGCAGTGATCTTCGCCGGCAGAATGCGCAGCTCTCTTCCTATATGCTGGAGAACATCCGGGGGCTGGACGAGACGATCCAGTATCAGAACGGGCAAGACAGGATGCAGACGATGCATGATATGACCGAAGCCCTGAGCGGCAGACAGGGCGACCTGAACCGGCTGACCGGCGTTAACCAGGCCATGGCTAATACCTTTGTCCTGTTCTTTGACGCTGCCATGCTGCTTCTTTGCAGTATTCTGTACCGGAAAGGAATCATCGGATTTGATGCGTTTCTGATTCCGCAGCTCGCCTTGATCTCCTCCTTTGGTCCGGTCATAGCCCTGGCCAATCTGGGAACCGCACTCCAGACCACCGTTGCCTCCGGTGCGCGCATCCTGTCTATTCTGGATGAAACACCGGCTGTGGAAGAGATCCATGGCGCTTTTGAGGTTGCTTTTGACGGCGCCGCGGCTGAAAGAGTCACCTTCTCCTACGAAAAGGGAAACGGAAAGAAAGTGGATCAGGAAAAGGTTCTGGACGATTTCTCCATAAAGCTTCCGCGGAACCGGATCATCGGAATCGTCGGCAGGAGCGGATGCGGCAAATCCACCCTGCTGCGCCTGCTGATGCGCTTCTGGCAGACGGACAGCGGTACGATCTTTATATCCGGTAAAGACATTGACACTATCAATACCGGCAGCCTCCGTGACATGCAGAGTTTCATGACACAGGACACGCACCTGTTCAGAGACACCATTGCCGGCAACCTGCGCATCGCAAAGCCGGACGCCACCCGGGAAGAACTTGAGGCAGCCTGTAAAAAGGCTTCCGTCCACGACTTTATCATGACTCTGCCCCAGGAATATGAGACCCCGGTAGGAGAACTCGGTGAGACCCTCTCAGGAGGCGAACGGCAGCGGATCGGCCTTGCCAGAGCATTCCTGCACGATGCACCCTTCATGCTCCTCGACGAACCTACCAGCAACCTTGACAGCCTCAATGAAGCCATTATCCTTAAATCTCTGAAGGAAGCCTCCGAAGGCCGCACCATCGCCCTCGTATCCCACCGCAGATCCACCGTACGTATCGCGGATGAAGTGACAGCTATGCAGTAAGTGAGAAAGCCCCCGGCCTTTGGTGTGCTACCCGTCAAGAGGACAGTGAATAATTAAAAAGTTTCGTACCGC
>CADCOU010000163.1 GCA_902803155.1 uncultured Lachnospiraceae bacterium
CTCCGGATCGCGGAAGGCGCGAAGGAGAAACTGGGCTGAGGTGAGAATGCAGCGTGATTAAGGATAATCAGAAACATCTGAACCGAATACATGTCGTGCTGGACGCACTGATCATCGCGGTGTCATACCTGGCTGCGTGGTGGATCCAGTTTACGTTCCTGGCCGATCCGAAGGCAGGAAAACTGCCCATGCAGGTGTATATGCTGGCACTGGTGTTTGTCATACCGGGATATCTGCTGCTCTATGACGCGTTTCATCTGTACAAGCCAAAGAGAGTCTCCGGACGGATGCTCGAAGCGGGGAACCTGTTCCTTGCGAACATGGTCGGACTGCTCGGATTCATATTCGTGCTGTTTATCATCAAGGAGAACAATTTCTCCAGAAGACTGATCTTCATCTTCACGGGGATCAATTTTATCCTGACGCTGTGCGAACGGAACTTTATCCGGGTCGTGCTCCGGGATATCCGCTCGAGGGGGATGAACCTGAAGCACATGATCATGGTCGGTTACTCGAGCGCGGCGGAAGGCTATATCGACCGCATATTTGCCAATCCCCAGTGGGGATATCAGATCGACGGGATCCTGGACGACAATTCCGCAGTCGGACGATTTTATCACAATGTTCCGGTCATCGGGACAACGGAGGATATCGATTCCGTTCTGGAAGAGAATCAGCTCGATGAGATCGCGATCACGCTGGGACTGGATGAATACTCAAAACTGAAGCGGATCGTGGCTTCCTGCGAAAAGAGCGGAGTCCATACGCAGTTTGTGCCGGACTATACGGACATCATTCCTTCCAGGCCTTATACGGAGGATCTGCTCGGACTTCCGGTCGTCAACATCCGCTACGTTCCGCTGTCGGATACCTTCAACGCGCTGGTGAAGCGAACAATGGATGTGGTCGGCTCTCTGATGTGCATCGTACTGTTTTCGCCGGTCATGCTGGTCACTGCGATCGCGGTCAAGCGGAGCAGCCCGGGACCTCTGATTTTCAAACAGGACCGGGTCGGCCTGCACAACCAGGAATTCCGCATGTATAAGTTCCGCTCCATGGAGGTTCAGGAAGAAACCACCGAGAAGAAGGGGTGGACGACGAAGAACGATCCGCGCGTAACGAAAGTGGGTAAGGTAATCCGCAAGACTTCCATTGATGAACTCCCGCAGCTGTTCAATGTACTCAAAGGAGATATGAGCCTGATCGGACCGCGTCCTGAGCGGCCACAGTATGTGGAGAAATTCAGGGAGGAGATCCCGCGCTACATGGTGAAGCATCAGGTAAGACCGGGCATGACCGGATGGGCGCAGGTAAACGGTTATCGCGGGAACACATCGATCCGTAAAAGGATCGAGTATGACATTTACTACATAGAACACTGGTCGGTCGGGTTCGACATCAAGATACTGATCCTGACCGTATTCAAGGGATTTATCAACCGGAACGCATACTGAGGAAACACGGATTACCTGACCGGAGAAGACCAGGATATGGCGCTTAACAGGAATAGAAAAGTGAATCCGTCCAGCCGCTATTACAGCATGGAGGAACCATGGCTGGACGATACGGATGCGGATGACCGGAGAGAGAATGCGGCGGATCCCAGGGACGAGGGATTTGGCGTTCGGGACAGTTATTCCAGACAGGCTTCCTACGGGAGACCGGACGGGTACTATGATTCTTACAGACCGTCGAGAGACCTGGGAGATACCAGAGTATACACTTCTCCTGACAAATATGCGGACCGCTCCGATATGGCCTCTCCGGGGACTGTGCCCGGGAGAAAGCGCGGAGAGGATGCCGGAGGCAGAAGAAACCGCAGAGAGACGAAGAGAAAAAAAGCGTACGATGCATGGGATGATCCGGAGTACGATGACCGGAGAGACGGCCGCGCCGCACTCCGACGGGACGGCCGGTATGACGATCGTTACGAAGACCGTTACGACGACCGGTATGCCGAACGGTATGAGAAGCCGCGAGGAAGCGGAAAACACGGAGCGCAGCGCAGCCTTCGCGGGGACGAAGGCCCGTCGCCGAAAACCGGGTTTATCGTCAAACTGATCCTGCTGCTTCTTGCTACCGCGGCACTGATCGCAGTATGGCGCGTTTCCCGGATGGATCACCTGAACCTGAAGAACATCCTTGTCAATTCAGGTGTGAACGGGCATGAAGGATATCAGGATTTTGTGATCTTCGGAGTGGATTCCCGCGAGGGAAGCCTGACAAAGGATGCGCATTCCGATACGATCATCCTGTGTTCCATGAATAAGAAAGCCGGAGAGATCCGGCTGGTGTCGGTCTATCGCGACACGTATCTGGACAATACCAACGGCGAGTACCGCAAGGCGACCGAATGTTATTTCTTCGGAGGACCGGAGCGGTCCGTGAACATGCTGAATAAAAACCTGGATCTGGACCTGAAGGATTACATCACTGTAGACTTCAATGCGGTTGTCAGGGCGGTCGACATGGTCGGGGGCGTGGATGTAGATGTGACGGAGGAAGAACTTCCTTACATCAACGGTTACCAGACAGAAAACGCCCAGGTGACCGGGGCGGAGATCACGCCGGTCACCTATGCCGGTTATCAGCATCTGAACGGCATACAGGCGCTTGCATACTGCAGAATACGGTACACCGCCGGATCCGATTACAAGAGGACGGAGAGGCAGAGGACTGTGCTCTCGCAGATCTTCCAGAACGCAAAACAGCAGGGACCGGTGAAAATGGCGCAGATCGTGGACGCCATGCTCCCGTATATATCGACGAGCTATTCCGGGACGGAGCTGCTCTCCGTAACGTCCGGGATCTCCGATTACAGTCTTACGGAGACGTGCGGGTTCCCCTACGACCTGCAGGCTGCGAACATTTCGGCGGGGGACTGCGTGGTGCCGGTCAACCTGGCGCAGAACGTATCGCAGCTCCACACATTCCTGTACGCAGAGACAGGATATGCCCCGTCCGATACGGTACAGCAGATCTCGGCTGAGATCGCGAATACAACGGGCATCAACTGAGGTATGAATTATGCAGGAGGTCACCGTCCTGATACCGACCTTCAGGCCGGACAGAAAACTGAATGAACTGCTGCGGAGGCTCTCGAGGCAGACACTGCTCCCGGTCAGGGTGCTGCTCCTCAATACGGTCGACGGTGAGGAGGATGGTCAGGTTCTGGAGTGCGTGGATATGTTCCGGGATGCTTTTCCGGTCCTGTCCGTATTCCATGTGGACAGGAAGGACTTCGATCACGGGGGAACGAGACACCTCGGAATGACATTTGCGGATACGGAACTGGTCCTGTGCATGACGCAGGATGCGCTTCCGAGAGACACACATCTGATACAGTCTCTGGCGGACTGCTTTGAGGATCCGCTGGTTGCCGCATCTTACGCGAGACAGCTTGCGGAAAAAGGAAGCAGCGAAACAGAACGTTTTACGCGCGGCTTCAATTATCCTCCGGCCTCCATGGTGAAGTCGTCGGAGGACCTGGAACAGCTCGGCATCAAAACCTTCTTCTGTTCGGATGCCTGCGCCATGTGGCGGAGAAGTGTGTATTTTGAACTGGGAGGATTCGAGCGGCGGACCATATTCAATGAAGATATGATCCTAGCCGGGAAAATGATCCGTGCAGGATACCGCATCGCATATGCGGCGGACGCGCAGGTATGGCATTCTCATAACTATTCCTGCGTAAAGCAGCTGAAGCGGAACTTCGATCTCGGAGTATCGCAGGCAGATCATCCGGAGGTCTTCGATATGGCTTCCTCCACGGGGGAGGGCGTCCGGCTGGTCAGGCAGACTGCCGTGCATCTCGCAAAGAGCGGCAGATGGCCGGAACTACCGAAGCTGATCGCGGACAGCGGCTGCAAATACATCGGTTATTCGCTTGGGAAGCGGTATAAAAAGCTTCCCCGGAAACTGATCCTGAAACTGACAGACAGTAAACCATACTGGGCATCGCAGAAATCTGCGGAGGACAAGGAGTGAAAACTATGGATGAAGATATGAGAAACACAGGAGTGAATGACGATCAGAATATATCCTCTGAAGAGAACTCCTTCGGTGAGAACCCCGATACATCGGCAGATGTCAGGGAAACTGCGGATTATAC
>CADCOU010000164.1 GCA_902803155.1 uncultured Lachnospiraceae bacterium
AGCTTTCCCGTCTTTTTCTGTTCCATTGCGCAGGATACATGTCCTGCCGTCTTTTAATGTAATGATATTCCTGTATTCCATGATGATTACCTTTCTTTCACCTCATCATAGCATTTTTCCCCGGATCTGCAAAGAACTTGCTATTCTGCAAGACTGGCATAAGTGTTTTCGAGCACTTTCCGAAAAACATCCTCCTCATACTCCATAGAATTGTTCGCAAGCAGGCTTGCTATTCCATGTGCGGAAACAAACAGACTGAAGAATACATCTGCCGCTTCCTCTTCTGTACATCCGGCTTTTGAAGAAACCATCGCGAGCATTCCGGCAGTTCCCGGATCCGACATGAGCGCCGCCGCATTTAATCCCGCGAAACTGTCTGTCTGAAACAGAAACCGGAACAGATTTTTTTCTTCGTAACCAAACCGGATATAGTTCAGTCCCAGCTCCAGGAGCGGATCATATCCCTTATCTCCTTTTGGCATGATATAGCCGGTATGGTATTCGTCAGCCAGCTTATAGGTCTCTTTCCTGATCTCCTCTATCGTCTTGAACTGATACATGACCGGCTGCGTAGAACATCCCAGTTTTTCTGCAATCGTTCTGGCGCCGATCATCTCATGGCCCTGTTCCCGGACGATCGCAAAGGACGCGTCCAGAATCATCTGTTTATTTATCCTGGGTTTCGGCGGCATTTCCTGATCCCTCCGTCTTGTAACTTTTGTTATATAACGTAAAGATAAATTGGGCAGGGGGATTTGTCAATCTCTTCCCTCAGCTTAGGGTAAAGGACAGAAAGTCCACGCTTCCGTCGCCGAAATATCCGAAAAACAGCGGGTACACGCCGTTTTCCGCGGGCATTTCCCCGAAGATGAAGCGTGATCCGGGCCTCCTCTCCGAGCGAAAAATATTTGAAGCCCGCCACACCCATCCGGCCCATAAAATCAAAGGCGTAATAGAGGTAATAGCGCCCGTCCGGAACATACTCATAACAGGGCAGATACGGGTTAACTGCCTGTCTTCTCTCTCGTCCACGCATCAATATCCGCCTTCAGTGCCTTCAGATATTCAGAAAACTGCACGTTCTCCCTGCCGTAGGTCAGCTGCAGGTCATATTCCAGGGGAAGCCAGGTGCTGATATCCGACTCGTTGTGGGAGATGACCGCCTCCAGCTTATCGAGGGCCTTATAGATCTTCGCCTCCACAGTCTCCAGCGCATCCATCTCCGCCAGGAGGGCTTTCCATTCCTCCCGCTGTGCTTCGGAAAAGGAATCCACCCAGTCCCCCAGCAGCCGGTCTTCGATATCCGCATCTTTCTCCGACTTTGCAAAGGTCGGGATATCCCCGGTAAACGCCTCGCCCAGATCGTGGATCAGGCACATCCGGATCACCTTGTCCATATCCGCCCGGCGAAATTCCTCCTCCCCCGAGAGCAGCATGGCCATCAGGGCGATCCGCCAGCTGTGATCGGCGACGCTCTCCCGCCGGTCGTCCTCGGTAAAGCAGTGCCGGTATGTCGTTTTCAGTTTTCCTGCCCTCTGCAGGATGGACAGCAATTCCTGCGGTGTCATTTTCCCCTCCATATGTGCTTCTCTTCTACGGCTACCGTAACGATATCCCCGGTTACATTGATCAGATTCTGGATCGCGCCCAAAAACACTTCCAGATAGACCGCCGTCGGGATGAGGACATCTGCTTTCAGATACAGCGCAATGATCAGTGTTCCGATCAGGATCGACCCGGGCTGGTTGGGCGCGCCCAGGGAAAGAAAGATGACCATGATCGCCATGACCACGATATGGAACCACGAAGCCGTGCTGACCATCATAAACATGAAGATCATCCCCATCAGCATGATGAGATAGCAGTTCCCGTCAAGATTGATCTGCGCCAGAATGGTAAACTTGTCTGTGATCCGCCTGCGGTCCATCCCGTAATGTTTTTCACAGTACCGGATATTAAAGGGCACCGCGTCGATCACGGATCCGATCTTGTAATTCTCCTTCAGCAGACCCGGAAGATGCTGCAGAAACGGCCTCAGCTTCACCCCGGCGATCAGAAGCCTGATCAGATAAAAGGCGGCGAGGGACACCAGGCTGACTGCGGACAGCGCAACAATGTACAGGATCCACAGGAGGGTATTATAACCGCTTCCCAGCAGCGGATAGAGCAGCGCCACAAAGCAGAAAAAGGGGAA
>CADCOU010000165.1 GCA_902803155.1 uncultured Lachnospiraceae bacterium
CCGTTCCTCCCGATCAGTCCGAGTTTCCAGGATGTATCCACGCTGAAGTTTACGTCTTCGAAGACCGTGTCGAAACTCCCGTCATATGAAAATGTCAGATCCGTCACGCACAGCTGCGCCATATGAACCACCTCCGATCTTCCGGACAGTATAAAAAAATACCACAGAACAGCAGAAAAGAAAACAGACATGCGAATCTGGTGTTATAATGAACACACTTCCGTACTCATGCTCCGTCCGCTGCCTGTCCGGCAGTCCGGGGCGGATAAACGGAGCGAACCTGATACATTTGTATGAAATGAGGAGAACCGCAATGGAAACAAGACCTTATGTCAGCTGGGAAATGATGAACGCGTTCATGATCGATGTGTTCAAAGCCTACGGAGTTCCGGAAGAAGACGCCGCCATCTGTGCGGACGTGCTTCTCGAATCCGACCGGAGAGGTATCGAGAGCCACGGCTGCAACCGGTTTAAGCCGATCTATCTGGACCGTATCGAGAACGGAACGCTGCTTCCGGTCACCAGGATCGACATCCTGAAGGAGACGCCCACGACAGTGGTCATGGATGCGAACAACGGTATGGGCATGGTCGCAAGCCACCGCATGATGGAGATGCTCATCGAAAAAGCACGGCAGTACGGTATGGCAGGCGGCACGATCTGCAATTCCACTCATTACGGGATCGCCGGATACTGGACCACCATGGCTGAGAAGGCCGGCATGATCGGCATCTCCGGCACCAATGCCAGGCCTTCCGTAGCCCCTACATGGGGAGTCGAGCCTATGATGGGAACGAACCCGATGACATTCACCATGCCTACGGATGAGGAATTCCCGTTCAACTTTGACTGCGCGACCAGCATCGTGCAGAACGGCAAGATCGAATACTACGAGAGAAGCGGAAAGCCTACCCCGGCCGGCCTGGTCGTCACGAAAGACGGCGGTACCATGACCGATTCCGGTGAGATCCTGCGGCGCATGCGTGCCGGAGGCTGCGCGCTGCTGCCCATCGGCGGACTGGGCGAGGAGACCGGCGGCTACAAGGGATACGGGTTTGCCGCAATCGTGGAGATCCTCTCTTCGGCACTCGCCGGAGGTCCCTTCATGAAAGAACTGAACGGAAAGAACCCGGACGGCAGCAATCGGATGTACCGTCTCGGACATTTCTTCTTTGTCATCAACCCGGAATTCTTCGGCGGACTGGACACCTTCCGGAAAACCTCGGGTGAAATCTGCCGTACGCTCCGCGCTTCCGAAAAGGCGCCGGGGGCAGAACGGATCTATACCGCCGGCGAGAAGGAATGGCTGGCCTGGCAGGAGCGGAAGGACAAAGGCGTCCCGGTGGGAGAAACCATCCAGAAGGAACTGACCGGACTGCGAGACAGGTTCCGTCTCCCCTACACATTTCCATTCGAAGAATGACCTGTGCGTTCCGGCGGTTTTCGTCATGTGATATTCAATGATCTACTTCTTATGCCTCCCGGACATCCTGATCCAGATGCCTGCGGAGGCTCTTTCGTACTGCCCCGGGGCCTTCCAGCATCCCGGAGAGATCCTCACAGACAGCATTGGCGAGCCCTGCTTCATACAGGTCGACCCCGAAGATTTTCCCGTCGTGCAGGATCGGTGAAATGGTCCGTTCAACCTCTTTTCTGTCAGGAGAGTCTCCCGGACGAAGCTGCCGTACGATAGGACAGAGTACCCCCGCGAGCGGATCCGGCGAGATCACAAACGCGTCGTGTCTGTCATCCGTCCCCATCAGATAACGCAGCCAGGCCGCATATACCAGAGGTATCATATGGAGATCCGAAACCTGAAGCGTATCGGATCTCATATAGGCTTTTACAGTCTCGCCGAAACGGAACGGCATCTTCTGCGAGGTGTCTGTCGCAATACGCTGCGGCGTATCCGGGAGAAATGGATTCGGAAACCGAACATTCACCACAGTGTCCAGGAATTCTCCCGGATCCAGTACACCCGGGTCGACTGCGGCAGGCAGGCCTTCCCTGTACCCGATCGCCCGCACAAGCCGGTTCAGGTCTTCGTCCTTCATCTCATCTGCGATCCTGCTATATCCGAGCAGGCAGCCGAATACGGCCAGTGCCGTATGCAGCGGATTCAGGCAGGTCATAACCTTCATGGTCTCCGCTTTGTTGACGGTCTCGCGGTCGGTAAAGATGACCCCTGCCTTTTCCAGTGCGGGGCGCCCGTTCGGGAACCGGTCCTCGATCACCAGATATTCTGTCTCCTCCGCATTGACAAAAGGCGTTCCCTCCGGCAGACCGTCCGTTCTGAGCATCGCTCCCACCGCAGCATCGGGGCCGGGGGTGATCTTGTCGATCATGGTCAGCGGAAAACTGACACTGGCGGAAAGCCAGGTGAGAAAATCCGCGTCATACCAGGTCCCGGCATAGGTTTCAACGGCAGTTTTCAGCTTATCCCCGTTATGAGAACAGTTATCCATGCTGACCATGGCAAGCGGCCGGCGGTTTTTCAGGTAACGCGCATAAAGCATGGCAGTCAGTTTGCCCATATAGCTCTTCGCTTCTTCCGGACAGGAAGGTCTGAACGCCAGATCTTCTGCAACTTCCGGAAGGTATTTCCCGTCTGCTCCTGTAAGTGCATACCCCTTTTCCGTGATCGTAAATGAGACCATCTGAAGGGAAGGTTTCTCAAAGATCTCACGGATCCGCACCTCTCCCCCATACAGAAAAGTTCTCTCTGAGATGGAACCGATCACGGATTTCTTTACCGCTCCGTCAGCGCAGAGCGTGACATTGATATAAAGATCATCATTTACATCCGGCTCTCTTTTCCTCCGGTCTGCCGCGATGATCCCCCTGTCTGTCTCACCGCTGTCCAGGAGCCGTGAACAGACATCCGCCAGAAAAGCCCTGAACAGATTTCCTGCACCGAAATGGAGCCAGACCGGTTCCATGCGGGTCATTTCCCGAACCGCCTCCACATCGAAATCCGGAACCTGGTACCCCCGTTTCTCCCAGTGTTCTCTGTTTTTTATTTCCTGTATGGTCAGATTCAGCTTTCTGTTCTTCATGACTGCAAACCTCCGCGGAACAGACTGCATTTTTTTTATCCGTTTGGCCATTTCCTGCAGGGCGTTTTTCTTTTATACTCTGTTA
>CADCOU010000166.1 GCA_902803155.1 uncultured Lachnospiraceae bacterium
CATGGCGCCGGAGCGGCGCAGTACGTTCATCAGCAGGATCGCGCCGAAGATGATCAGCAGGATCTCGAACGCACTCAGGAATCCCGCGACCGTGCGGGAAGCGATATGCGGTGCGTCCATTTTCCAGAGTGCAAATGCAGCCACTGCAGTCAGCAGCCAGGACCGCGGCATGGCCCTCTTAGCCGGCCAGCCGAACACAGTCATCAGTATCACACACAGCAGGATCGGTCCTGCAGCAACAATCGTAAGCATCATTTCCTCCAATAATATTTATTCCCAGAACAGTTCATCCAGCGTACGGTCAAGAACTTTGCAGATCGACAGGCACAGACGGATCGTCGGATTGTAGTCCCCCTTCTCGATCGCGCTGATCGTCTGGCGGGAAACTCCGACCTCGTGTGCCAGTTCTTCCTGGGAGAGATCCTTTGCTGCGCGGGCGGATTTCAGGCGGAGATTCTTCATCAGTCTTCCTCCTCTTCCGGGTGAGTGCGCCGGAGCAGCGTTGCGATCAGGATCGTGGTGAACAGCGGCAGGCAGAGCACGATCAGGATGCGCTCGTCACGGATCGTCTTCGCAAGATCGGAGAATACCCCGCCACGGGCAAGCCGTATCAGCATATAGATGCCGAGGACTTCCATCACTGCGATGATCGCGAGAAACAGCATGTTCCTGTTCCCGGTCCGGTCCATCCCGTAATAGGAATCGTGCATGATGGTATATCCGACATTCACGCTCCCGCATACGATCACACCGAGGAACAGCGCGTCCGCCGCGGATAGCAGCGCGAATCCTCCCGCCTTCTCCAGAAGCATGTAGAGAGCCATGTACAGGATGATCGAGTAAAATGAATACCAGGCGCCTTTCCCGCGGATGCGGAGCTGCATTTCATCGTATTCCTGGCTGATCCTCTTCTGCCTGCTCTTCTCATGCCAGATCATAAAAACTGCCGCGGCTGCAAAGCCGACGGCGATCGGGATAGAAGCATTCATAGATATCCCTGCCTTTCACTTTTTCAAGTGTAATGTCCCGTTTTTCAGCTATTTTCATGTGGAACCTTATCACTGCGATAGCATAATGTCAAGTATATATTACATATTTCATATAAAAATCGGGTCTGCAAACCGCAGACCCGGCTGAAACGTATATGATTTAACCCATATGATTTCTTCAGCTTATCCCGCTGTTCACATGACAATACAATCCTTCGTAATAGCGCTCAGGGAGGGCGTGCCGCACATCTTCATGGTGTCCGCCAGTTCTTTCCCGAGTTTCTCCGTAAGAGCTGCAATGCCTTCCTGCGCGCCTCCGTAAACTGCCGTGACGTACGGCCTGGCGATGATGACGCCGTCCGCACCGAGAGCAAGGGCCTTGAAGATATCCACACCGTCGCGGATCCCGCCGTCGACCAGTACCATCATGTCATTCCCGACTGCCTCTGCTATCGCAGGGAGTACTTCCGCGGTTGCAGGACACTGATCCAGCACACGTCCTCCGTGGTTGGATACAACGATCGCGGACGCTCCGGCTTCCTTCGCCTTCAGCGCTCCCCTGACAGTCATGATGCCCTTCACGATGAACGGTTTTCCTGCTTCCTTTACGATCTCCGCAAGTTCTTCCACGGTCTTGCTTCCTGCGGGAGGCGTCAGGTTCTGCAGGAACGGAAGTCCTGCCGCATCCACGTCCATGGCAACCGCCACGCTGCCGGATTCCTGCACAAGGCGGAACTTTTCGTGAAGCGTGTTGATATCCCAGGGTTTCACAGTAGGAACACCCTTCCCGCCTTCCGAAGCGATCGCCTTTGACGCCGCTTCCATGACGGCCGGGTTGGTCCCGTCTCCTGTCAGTGCCAGGATCCCTGCAGCAGCGCATCCTGATACCAGGATCTTATTGTAGGAGACGTCATCCAGCTTATTGCCGTAGTGCAGGTTTACCGCACCGACCGGTCCGGCAAAGACCGGGTACTTCATACGGTATCCGAAGAAATCGAATCCGGTATCAGGCGTGCAGTTTTCTGTCAGTGTGTCCATATTGACCCGGATCTTCTTCCATGCGTCAAAGTTGCGCATCGCCGTATCCCCGTAGCCTTTTGCCCCGGGTCCCGGAATGGTGTTTCGGCACGCCTTGCCATTGCAGACCGGACATGTCCTGCAATATGGTCCCATCTTACCGACCGCATTCTTCAAAACTTCCTGATACGTCATTTCGAAACTCCTTTCAACCATTCATAACATCCGGGAGATGATCTGCTATATCAGCTGCAGTCATACTCCTTGTTCCTAGCGCTGCAGCCGCCGCGTCTCCCGCCATCCCGTGGAGCAGCACTCCTGCCTTCGCCGCTTCCATCGGCCTCAGTCCCTGCGCCAGAAGGCTTCCGATGATCCCTGTCAGCACGTCTCCCGAGCCGCCTGTCGCCATGCCTTCATTTCCAGTCAGATTCAGATAAGTTTCTTCCCCATCCGCAATCACCGTGCGGGCGCCCTTGAGTACTGTGACCAGACCCGACCTCTCCGCATAATCACGGGCAGCCGCAACCGGCTCCGACAGGATACCCGCTATATCTGACGGAATGAGGCGTGCCATCTCACCCGGATGAGGCGTGATGACTGCCGGTGCCGTACTTCCGGGTACTGCGTCTCCGCTCTCATCTGCTGCCGGCAGAAGTTCCGGATGAGCCGCCATCAGGTTCAGCGCATCCGCGTCCAGGACCAGCGGGCCGTCCCAGTTCTGAAGTACCTGTATGAGAAGCTGCAGACTGTCCTCACCCTGTCCGAGACCGGGACCTATCGCAACCGCATCCGCCCAGTCAAGCCATCTGTTAATATCTTCCTGCCACGGAGCATAGATCGCTTCCGGAAGGGCAGTCTGCAGGATCAGGCGGTTATCCTCATGGGAACAGATGCATACGAGTCCGCATCCCGTGCGGTACGCCGCGCGTCCTGCCAGGCAAGCGGCTCCGGCCATGTTTCTGGTTCCGGCTATGACAAGAAGTTTTCCGTAGGTACCCTTGTTGGCGGTTCTTTTCCTCGGCGGGAGCAGGCTAAGCAGATCGCCGTCCTCCAGTGCAGTCACCGGTTCTTCTCTGAGGCCGGCTGTCGTGATTCCGATATCCGCGACGATCACCTCACCGCAGTATTCCGCTCCCGGATACAGCATGAGTCCAAGCTTCGCATACGCCATCGTGACCGTGACATCCGCCCTTACGGCGCAGCCAAGCACACGTCCGTCATCCGCCCCGACGCCGGACGGAATGTCTATCGCAACGACCGGAGCATCGGAACGGTTCACCGCATGGATGATATCCGCATATCTCCCGATCACTTCCCTGGACAGCCCGATTCCGAACAGTGCGTCCACGATCAGGTCATATCCTTTTACGCAGGAATCATCCGGAAGTATGGTGCCCGAATGATTCGTGAAGATCTCGGCTTCCTTCGCCGTCTCATCCGTCATGCGGCTGTGACTGCCCACAAAGAGAACATCCGCCCTTCTCCCTGCCATATTCAGCAGGCGGGCGACTGCGAAGCCGTCACCACCGTTATTGCCGCTGCCGCAGATCACGAGGATCTTCAGTGCTTTCGGCCAGCGCTCCAGGATGACATCGCGTACAGCAAGTGCAGCCCGCTCCATCAGCACTATGGACGGTACCCCGTAGTGGTTGATCTCCGTGCTGTCGCAAGTCTTCATCTGCTCTGCCGTAAGAAGATATCTCATACCGTATAACCTCTGCTGTTATAGCTGAAAATAATAAAAATTAATGAAAGATACACGTCGATATGCAAAAGGATGCCGGTTTATGGCCGGCATCCCGTTACCTGACTATTATTCTGCATCAGCCTGACCATTCCGGTATTCCGGAATAAGACATATGCATGCTGTACAGTTACAGGATCAGAGCTTTACATTGTAGAAGCTTGCTTTTCCGCGATATTCCGCAACTTCGCCGAGCTCTTCCTCGATCCTGATCAGCTGGTTGTACTTCGCGATACGATCGGTACGGCTCAGGGAACCGGTCTTGATCTGTCCTGCGTTGGTAGCGACTACCAGGTCAGAGATGGTGGAGTCCTCGGACTCGCCGCTGCGGTGGGAAACAACTGCCGTATACTTCGCTTCCTTAGCCATCTCGATGGCGTCGAAGGTCTCGGTCAGGGTTCCGATCTGGTTCAGCTTGATCAGAACTGCGTTTGCAACGCCGAGTTCGATGCCCTTCTTGATGAAGGTGGTATTGGTAACAAACAGGTCGTCGCCTACCAGCTGGATCTTGTCGCCAAGGCGCTCGGTCAGCTTCTTCCATCCATCCCAGTCATTCTCAGACAGGCCGTCCTCGATGGAGATGATCGGATACTTCTCAACCCAGCCTGCGTACAGCTCGATCATTTCGTCGGAGGTCTTCTCGCCTTCGCCGGATCTCTCGAGGTTGTAAACGCCCTTCTCAGCATCATAGAACTCGGAGGAAGCCGGGTCCATAGCGATGCACATGTCGACGCCCGGCTCGTAACCGGCAGCCTTCATGGCCTCAACGATCATCTCAAGCGGCTCCTCGTTGCCGTTCTTGCAGGAAGGAGCATATCCACCCTCATCACCTACGGATGTAGCATAGCCGCGCTTTGCGCAGATCTTCTTCAGTGCGTGGAATGTCTCAGCGCCCATACGGACAGCCTCAGCCTCGGTCTTTGCGCCGACCGGCATGATCATGAACTCCTGCATGTCAACAGAACCGTCAGCATGCTTTCCGCCGTTGAGAACGTTCATCATCGGAGTCGGGAGAACCTTAGCGTTCGGTCCGCCGAGATACTTGTACAGCGGAAGTCCGCAGGAATCAGCTGCCGCGCGTGCAACTGCCAGGGAAACTGCCAGTGTAGCGTTTGCGCCGAGCACCTTCTTGAACTCAGTGCCGTCCAGCTCGATCATGACTTTGTCGATCTTTGCCTGATCAAATACGTTCATGCCGACGATCTTCGGAGCGATCTTCTCATTGACGTTGGCAACAGCCTTCAGAACGCCCTTGCCGCCGTAACGCTTCTTGTCGCCGTCACGAAGCTCAACTGCTTCTCTCTCACCGGTGGATGCGCCTGACGGAACGATCGCGCGTCCGAAAGCACCTGACTGGGTGTAGATCTCGCACTCAACAGTGGGATTTCCGCGGGAGTCAAGAACTTCACGGCCAACTACTTTCTCAATAGCATCAGCAAATACATTCATAATGGATTCCTTTCCCCGTTCGACGGAACGGATTGAAATGATATGTGTGCGGTGTCCGCATATATCAACATTATAAGGCTTTTGGGCGGGAAATGCCACCACATTTTTACATACCAAACAACTCTGCTGTTTTCTCCATACGGTCTGCCACCTTAACGCCAAACGGACATCTTGACTCACATCCTCTGCAGCCGACGCATTCAGAGGCAGTATGATCCAGCGCTTTATAATGTTCCAGTACGCTTTCCGGAACAGAAGGCTGTGCTGCCGCAAGATCATAGAACTTATTGACCATCGCGATATCGATGTCCATCGGACACGGTCTGCAGTGTCCGCAGTAGGTGCACTGTCCCGAGTATGAATGAAGCGGCGCGGAAGCAATGACGGAAGCGTAATCCTTCGCATCATCGGAAGCATTCTCATAGGAAACTGCCTCATCCACCTGCTGCTTCGTGTCATATCCGCAGAGTATGGAAGTCACGCCTGGTCTCGTCAGGGCATAATGGATCAGCTGCACAGGTGTGAACGCCACTCCGAACGGCGACTGTTCCTTATCCAGCAGCCTTCCTCCGAAGAATCCCTTCATGACCGTCAGCCCGATCCGGTTTTCCTCACACAGAGAATAGAATTCCGCCCGTTCCGGATCGATCCCGGAGAACTCCGGATTATCATATCCGCCGAACATGGAATCCAGGTCTTCCGTCGCCGGCCTCATGTCAAAAGCAGGATTGATGCTGAAGAGGATCATCTCAATGAGCCCGGACTCAACCGCAAGCTTCCCGATCCTGGGATTATGCGTGCTGAGCCCGATATGCCGGATGGTTCCTTCCTCATGAAGTTTTCGGACATACTCCACGAATTCGCCGTTCATCACCCGGTTCCACTCTTCGACTGAATCAATATAATGGATCATCCCGAGATCCACATAGTCGCTCCGGAGTCTTGTCAGAAGATCCTCGAACGCAGGCTTTACAAACTTCATATCCCTGGTGCGCACATACTGTCCGTTCTGGTACGTCGAACCGATATGTCCCTGCACATGCCACGAGTCCCGACAGCCTTCCATGGCTCTGCCTATGATGTCCCTTGACTTCGGATCCGGCATCCAGCAGTCCACGATGTTGATCCCTTTTTCATGGGCGTACCGGAGCAGCTCCACAGAGTGTTCCTCGTCATGCCGTTCCAGCCACTCTCCGCCGAAACCGACCTCACTGATCTTAAGACCTGTTTTCCCAAGTTCCCTGTATCTCATTTCATCCTCCTGAAAACTTCTGATCCCGCTTCCCCACCACAAATCTGTCCAGGGCAGCAAGAAGCCCCGGCAGGATAAACAGGATCAGGATGACCGCACATGCAGCTCCTTTTGAGATGGTGTGCACGATCTGTCTTATGGTCGGATCCCCGAAGGCATAACCCACGATGGCTGTCACGGTGACAACGATACACCCGGAGGTCAGGATCGTGTGAACAGATCGGTTGTAAGCCTCCACCAGGGCTTCCTCTTTGTCCCTGGTCTTTCTCATTTCCCTGTAGTAGTTCGTAAATACGATCGCATAATCGATGGTAGAGCCCATCAGGATCCCCTGTACGATCAGGAGCGCCAGATAGTATATCCTGAGTCCCTGCAGATTGATTATGACCATGGTCGTGTAGACTGCAGACTGAATAAGCAGGACCAGGATGACGGGAACCGCAAACGACCGGAAGGTGACCAGGACGACCAGGAAGATCGCCGCTGCGGTAAGCAGTGTCAGGAAGTTCAGTTCTCCCGAGAAGGTCTCCACCATCTCTACTGCCATCGGCGTATTACCGATCAGATACCAGGTTCCGGACAGTTTTTCTCCGCATATCTCCTTAAGCCTGTCCATAAACACGCTTGTCTCATCTGACTCCGCCGGGAGCGATGTTGAGATCATCATCAGGGAGTGTTCCGGTCCCTTAAGCTGTTTCCCGGCTTCTTCGAGAAGGGCCGGCGCATCCTTCAGCGTTTCCTTCATCTCCTTTGTCAGGAGGCTCTTCAGAATGACATTTCCGGAAACAGAATCCGACGCAAACTCCACCAGTTCAGAGATGGTCAGACGTCCTTCCCCGTCTCCCCCGAAATACAGTTTATATATGGTATCCAGCATGCCGGGGGTTATCTCAAATCCGACATCCATTCCCATGGAATCGACCATTTCCGAAAGCTCTTCCGATGTGAAAGCTTTCCCGAGTGTGTTCCCCCATGCAATGACACTGTTTACGGAAGGATCCTTCTCAAGCAGCGGGATCATGCCAGATGCCGCTTCTTCATCTGCATTCTCATAGAGCAGAACGATCTGGTTTTCTTTTGGAAACACCGGATCGATCTCATTTTCCGGGATCAGGGTAAACGCGATCCCTGTTTTCCCTTTCTGGATGAACACCACGGCAAAGAAAGCCACGAACAGCAGCGCGATCCCCCTGCGGTTCCGGTATGAAAATCTGCTGACAGTATCCATCTTCAGGGTAAGAACTTTCTTCTCCGTCCTGCGGATCAGATCGCCCAACGTGAGCACCAGGAACGGAAGAACTGTCAGGATGGACACCATGCTCAGGAAGACGCCTTTCGCCATGACAATTCCCATGTCCAGACCGATCCGGAAACTCATGAAGACGAGCACCAGGAAACCGACAATCGTCGTAAACGCACTTCCGGCTATGGAGGAAAATGCGTTTTCCAGAGCCCTTTTCATGGCAGTCTCACGATCCTCTGTCAGGGCCAGTTCCTGCCTGTACCGGCTCATCAGGATCACGGAATAGTCGATGGACAGGGCAAGCTGCAGGACTGCGCCGATGGACCAGGTGATCTCCGAGACATACGGAAGAAGGATGCAGGAGCCCATGTTGATGACAACTGCAATTCCCATCGAAAAAAGAAAGAGAAAAGGTTCCAGCCAGGATCTGGAGAAAAGAAGCAGGATCACGAGCAGCAGCACAAGTGCAAGTCCGAAGATCCAGAGCGGAACCCCCGGCTGCGAATCCTTGTCGAGACAGTAGATCATCTCATACTGCCCTGAAAAATGTGACCTGATATAAGCCTCCGCTTCCTGCATCTGCGGCGAGAAGAATCCGCAGGAAAAACTCAGGATATAGAGAGTATATCCATCCTTCTCATAGCGTGGATCTCCCGGGATGAAGGAGACCGAGTCCATGTTTGGTGTTTCTTTTATCTCTGAAAGGATCCGATCCTTCTCCCCGTCCGGGACGTCATGAAACATCACGCGCACAGTATTCGCAGCAGAGAGCCCGGAGAACTCCTCCGCCATGATGTCCACTCCCTGCTTCATGGAAGAACTCTTCGGAAGGTACTTTGTCATGTCTGTGTTGACAGATACCTTCTGCATGAGAAACAGGCTGGCAAGCGCAAGAAGCATCATGAAAGCAAAGATGCCGCGGCGCCGGTCAACCAGGAATCCGGCAATTCTCTTCGTAAGTCTGTCCATGCTTCTGTCCTGTATCATTTTCGCAAAGATGTCACTTCTGATGTTTCAGCAGCTGTGTCAGCCGGTCAGAATTCTTCCGGATAGATGCCCTGCTCTTTGAGTTCTTTCATCGCTTGCATTACACCCTGCTTATCTTCCGAATATGTCACACCATGCCAGACATCGTGTGTGGTCAGGACTTTCACCTGTGCCTTCCCCTCATTCATCAGGTCATTTACGGCAAATGGGAGGAAGTATTCGCACTTCAGGGGATTATCTGCAAGGTTTTTCTCCAGGAACTTCGGGAAACCGCATTTCAGTTCACCCATGAATGACTTCGGGAAGCCCCACATATTCATAGATACCACGCTGTCCGGGCTGACACTCTGCCAGGTTGCCCCGTCATCTTCCGTGAAGGCGGCGCCATCTTCTGTCCGGATGATCTTCGTGCGCTCCACGATCGTTTCCAGATGTCCATCAGCATCTGTTGTACAGACGCCGCGTGCAACAGATCCGTTCTCCGTAAGCGTGTTTTTCAGAAGGTAGCCGACCATGACATAGTCCTGGATCTTCGCCTCAGGATCTCCGGTTTCC
>CADCOU010000167.1 GCA_902803155.1 uncultured Lachnospiraceae bacterium
GCCGGAACCTGAGCATTGGTCAAAACTTCGCAGTGCAGGAGCTCCGGTTTTTCGTCACAGGAGAAGCATATACCATCATTTTCCATATTCGCAGACCATACCGGCGATTCGGTTTGTCTGCCTTCTCACAGACAGAGTACTACATATCAGGAATCATATCTACCGGGAAGAAAAATGTCTTTTTCACGAAAAGAGGTTGACAAAGCGGATAAGCGGATTGATAATATACACAGAGCGAAACGTTTCGCGCTCGCAAATATCCGTAAAAATGACCGAAGGATGGAGAACTGGTTTGGCAGCAACAATCAAAGACATAAAAGATATGACAGGTCTCTCGCTTGCTACCATTTCCAAATATCTGAACGGCGGGAACCTGCTCCCGGAGAACAGGGAGAAAATAGAAAAGGCGATCGAGGAGCTTCACTATGAAGTAAATGAGATGGCCAGGGGACTGGTCACCAGTCAGAGCAAGGTGATCGGAGTCGTGGTCTTCAATATCGCGAATGTATTTACCTGTACGCTTCTCCGGTTCCTCGGGGAACGTTTTCGTGAAGCAGGATACGCTTCCATGATCTGCGATTCGCAGAATGACGAGCAGGTGGAGGCAGACAATATCCGGTTCCTGATGGGCAAGAAGGTGGACGGACTGATCGTGATCCCGGTAGGGCGGACTCCGGAATTCCTTGAACCGGCTCTGAGGGCGGACATACCCATCGTCCTGCTCGACCGTTCACTGAAAGGTTCCGGATTTGACTGTGTCATGGTCGACAACCGGACAGCGTCGTACCAGGCGGTCGAGATGCTCTGTTCATACGGCCACAGGCGCATCGCGATCATCGGGTCGGAATCGGAGTTCACCGGGAGAGAGCGTCTGGAAGGATGCCTGCAGCTGCTGAAGAAAGAGAAGATCGACATACCGCCGGAGTACCTGAAACTCGGGCTCCACAGTATCGAACACGGGTACCGGAGCATGCAGGAACTGCTGCAGCTGGAAGTTCCGCCTACGGCTGTTTTCATGGGAAACTTTGAGATCATCCTCGGCGCGGTGATGGCACTGAATGAATCCGCTTTCCAGTGTCCGGCGGATATATCGCTGATCGGATTCGACGACCTGATCATATCGAACCTGTCCAACCCGAGGCTGACGCTGGTCGTACAGCCGCTTCAGGATCTTGCGGACAGGGCGGCCGACCTGCTGCTCAGGCGGCTGGAGGAAGGAAGAGGCGCTCCCCGCGCGGAAGACGGACAGCAGCAGGTTATGGAGAACGAGGAACTGATCCTGCCTGCGCTGATCGTGGAGGGGGATTCCATTAAAAGGTGTTCAGAATAACAGGATGAATCAAGCATAAAGGAGGAAGCGTGATGATCGATCCGAAAACAGTACCGGTGTTCACACTGGGCGACGGCGGCAGTATCCCGTGCCTGGGAATGGGGACATTCGGCTCAGACAGAGTAAGCCCGGAAGAAGTGGCGCAGGCAGTTGCAGGCGGGATCCGCGCAGGATACAGGCTGATCGACTGTGCGGCATGCTACGGCAATGAAGAGCAGATCGGAAAAGTACTGCGCGCCGCATTTGACGAAGGCATTGTGGAGCGGAAGGACATGTTCATCATGACGAAGGTATGGAATGACATGCACCGGGATGTAGAAAAGTCCTGCCTGAAGAGCATTCAGGACCTGCAGTGCGATTATGTGGACATGCTGTTCATCCACTGGCCGTTCCCGAACTATCACGCACCGTTCTGCGACGTCAATTCCAGAAATCCGGATTCCAGACCGTTTTCTGTTCAGGAATTCCTGGATACCTACCGGCAGATCGAGGCACTGGTCGATAAGGGACTGGTACGTCATATCGGTATCTCCAATATGACCATCCCGAAACTGAACGCGGTGCTGGATCAGCTGCGGATCAGACCGGCCGCCTGTGAATCGGAGATGCATCCCTGCTTCCAGCAGCAGGAACTGCTGGATTATCTGAAGGCACACGATATCCTGCCGATCGGATATATGCCGCTTGGCTCTCCCCGTCGCCCGGAACGTGATATCGAACCGGATGACGTCGCCGATATGCAGATGCCGGAACTGGTGGAGATCGCGAAAGCGCATGATGTGCATCCGGCCATCATCTGCCTGAAGTGGGCACTTGGCCGCGGCGTTCTTCCGATCCCGTTCTCAGTCCACAACTATGAGGCTAATCTGCGCGCGGCCGTCACAGAAAAACTGACAGAGGAAGAAATGGCGAAGATCGCGACGCTGGAATGCGGCAACCGGCTGGTGAAAGGGCAGGTATTCCTTTGGGAAGGCGCGAATGACTGGCACGATCTGTGGGACGAAGACGGTGTGATCATCGACTGCACCGACTGCTGAATGCAGGACTGACCGGGGATGGAAAACAGAATTTTAAAGAATTTTAAAGATACAGAATACTGACGGCTGTTTACAGAATAAGAGGAGTACGGCGGATCGCCGGACACAGGATCAAAGGAGGAATACATCACATGGAAAACGTAAAGAAGATCATCCCGAAGAGCATGAGAGGCGCAACACTCCCGGGAAACAGCACTGTGGAAATGAAGGATTTTGAGGTCCCGACACCCGGATACGGACAGGTGCTGGTACAGACAAAGGCAAGCACGATCTGCGGTTCGGATATCCGCGCGATCTACAGAGAACATACCGGAAAAGGCGCTGAAGGGTACATTCCCGGCATGATCGCAGGCCACGAACCCTGCGGCGTGATCGTACAGGAGGGTCCGGGCCTGAAAGAATTCAAGGAAGGCGACCGCGTTATCGTCTACCACATCTCCGGCTGCGGAGTCTGCTACAACTGCCGTATGGGATATATGATCGCGTGCTTAAGCCCGACCTTCCGTCAGGCATACGGCTGGCAGCGTAACGGCGGCATGGCGCCTTACATTCTCTGTGATGAGAAGGATCTGATCCATCTTCCGGACGAGCTGACCTACAAGGACGGTGCACAGGTTGCCTGCGGATTCGGAACCTGCTATGAAGCCCTGGAGAAGATCGGCATCTGCGGCAATGACGCTGTACTGGTAACCGGCCTCGGCCCGGTCGGCCTTGCGACACTGATGCTGGCGAAGGCAATGGGCGCTGACAAACTGATCGGCGTGGAGATGAATGACTACCGCATCGA